>NZ_JBFRCN010000005.1:0-218733 GCF_040965835.1 Paraburkholderia sp. BR10872 | reverse complement strand
TTCAGATACGGTGCCGCCGAGAGATGATCGGCATGCGCGTGCGTTTCCAGCAGCCACTCGACGTGAAGCTCGTAGTCGCGCACGAACGCGATCACGCGATCGGCCGATTCCGTGGAGGTGCGGCCCGATTTCGGATCGTAGTCGAGCACCGGGTCGACGATCGCGCAGGCGCTGCCGCGCCCGGCGTGCACGACGTAGGTGACCGTGGCCGTGACGGGGTCGAAAAAGGGCTCGACGGTGGGCTCGGGTGTGGGCAGCTGGGCTGGGTGGGACATCAACGACTCCGCAAAGATGACCCTCTATTGAAACACATATTATAAATTTATATAATGTTTTTAGACAAAGTATAATTTGGCGCATTGACTTGCTACCTCGTCCGACGGGGCGACCCATGAACTCACCACTCACTCCCGAAGCGCTCGCGGCCCTGCGCGAATCCGCCGAAAAGTGCTGCGCGCTGCTCAAGGCGCTTGCCCACGAAGACCGTCTCCTGCTGCTTTGCCAGCTCACCGAAGGCGAGCGCAACGTCGGCGAGCTCGAGGAGCTGGTGGGCGTGCATCAGCCGAGCCTTTCGCAGCACCTCGGCAAGCTGCGCGACGAAGGCCTCGTCGATACGCGCCGCGAAGGCAAATACATCTACTACCGCCTCGCGAGCCCCGAAGTCATTCAGGTCATGCAGACGCTCTCGAGCCTCTATTGCGGGCGGCTCAAGGTCCATCCGGCATGAATCTCGACCTCGCTCACTTCACGCCCTACACCTCGTTCGCAGGCGGTCTGATGATCGGCGCGGCCGCCGCGCTCTTCGTGCTCGTGAACGGCCGCATCGCCGGTATCAGCGGCTTGCTCGGTGGGTTGCTGCCGGGCTCGGGCGGCGAGCGCGGCGTGAATGCCGCGTTCGTCATCGGCCTCGTTGCCGCCCCCTTGCTGTGGCGGCTGCGCGCAGCGCTTCCGGCCATGCAGATCGATGCGTCTGCGTTCATGCTCGTCGTGGCGGGCCTGCTGGTCGGCATCGGCACGCGTTACGGCTCGGGCTGCACGAGCGGCCACGGCGTGTGCGGGATCGCGCGCGGCTCGCGCCGATCGTTCGTCGCCACGGGCGCGTTCATGGCGGCGGGCTTCGCCACCGTGTTCGCCGTGCGTCACCTGATCGGAGGAATGAAATGAACGCCTCCCACCCGTGGGTGGTGGGATCGATGGAAAAGTGAGGGCGGACCCTCGCGTGCCGACGGCATCAGAGTGCCCGAATGGAAGACCATAAAGCTCTTCACAGGCAAACCGGAGGGTCGGACATGGAATATATGGCGGTGGGCGTGGATATTGCCAAAAGCGTGTTTCAGGTGCACTACGTGGATCAGGGAACCGGCGAAGTCGTGAACAAGCCGATCAAGCGAGCGGCGTTTCTCGAGTACTTCGCGAACCGCGCCCCTTGCCTGATTGGTATGGAAGCTTGCGGCGGTGCGCAGCATTGGGCCCGAGCACTGATGAAGATGGGGCATCGCGTCAAGCTAATGTCAGCGGAATTCGTCAAGGCGTTCAATATCCGAAACAAGAACGACGCGGCAGACGCACGGGCGATCTGGTTGGCCGTGCAACAGCCGGGCAAAGCGGTAGCGGTGAAGACCGAAGCGCAGCAGGCAGTGCTGGCGCTGCACCGGATGCGGCAGCAACTGGTGAAGTTCCGCACGATGCAGATCAACGGTCTGCGAGGGCTGCTGACGGAGTACGGAGAGGTTATGGGTAAGAGCCGGACGGCTTTGGACAAGGCGATACCAGCTGTGCTTGCCAAGGTATCGGATCGGCTGCCGGCAGTACTGATCGACACACTGCGCGAACAGTGGAATGGGTTAACGAAGCTGGATGAGCAGATCGGCGAGATCGAGCGGCGGTTGCGTCAGTGGACACGCGAAGACCAGGCGGTCAAAGCGATTATTGAAATTCCGGGCGTTGGCGTGCTGACCGCGACAGCGGCGGTCGCCACGATGGGCGATGCCAAGTCGTTCCGCTCGGGCCGAGAGTTTGCGGCCTGGATCGGCCTTGTTCCAAAGCAGACCGGCTCAGGTGGCAAGGTGACCTTGCTGGGCATCAGTAAAAGAGGTGACCCGTATTTGCGCACGCTGCTCATTCATGGCGCGCGCAGCGTGCTCAGCCATTCGAGGGAACCTGGTCCGTGGATTGAGCAGATGAGCAAACGGAGGCCGGTGAATGTGGTCATTGTTGCACTGGCCAACAAAATAGCGCGGACGATCTGGGCGATTCTGGCCCATGACAGGTCGTACCAGAGGAATTACGTAAGCGTGAAGCCGGCGTAAGCCGCTAGCGCTGTATGGAAGACTAACTTTTTACAGGGTGACACGTCGAAAGGTTGCGCTGGCAATCGTATGTGATGACAGAACAGGTCGGACCGGGACTCGCTGAACCTGAATCTCAGCAGGAGCTTCGAGCTCGCCGGAGGAATGAGGTGCGAGTCAGCGGATTTCATAGTGGCCCGCAGCGTATCAGGCTGCAAGAAGGCCGGATATAGTACTGCAGCCCATCCTGTCCGTCAGAACACACGAAATCCTTCGCAAACGGGAGGCGTTCATATAGCTGAGATGCGAAAACTCAGCGCATTCGCGTGCGGTCTGCTGTTCGGCATCGGCTTGCTCGTCTCGGGCATGGCCAACCCGGCCAAGGTGCTCGGCTTTCTCGATCTCGCCGGAAATTGGGACCCGTCGCTTGCCTTCGTGATGGCGGGCGCCATCGCCCTCGCCGCGCCCGCCTTCTGGCTCGCGCGCAGGCGTGCGTCGAGCCTCGCTGGCGCCCCGATTCAGCTGCCCACGTCGCGTCGAATTGATGGCCGACTGGTCGGCGGCGCCTTGCTGTTCGGCGCGGGTTGGGGGCTCGCGGGCTTCTGCCCCGGCCCCGCGCTCGTCGCCGCGGGCGGCGGCCAGCCGCGCGCCTGGCTCTTCGTCGCCGCCATGCTCGCGGGGATGGCAATTTTCGCCGTGCTGGAGCAGCGCCGCCGCTCGCAAGAAGCCGCATCGATCCATACCAAACCGCAATAAAAGCAGCACTACGCCGCACCAGCCTCGGGACCAAAATTACATGCAAATCACGCAACACGACGCGCGCTTCGGGAGCGCCGACCAGATCACGCCCGACGACCTCGCCGCCATCCAGGCGGCGGGCTATCGCTCGATCATCTGCAACCGGCCCGATGGCGAGGGCGGCGACTCGCAACCCACGTCGCAGGCGCTGCGCGCCGCGGCCTCGCAGCTCGGTCTGCAGTTCGCGTATCTGCCGGTAACGCCCGGCCAGATCACCGCCGAAGACGCTGCGCGCTTCGCCCAGCTGCTGATCGACCTGCCCGGCCCCGTGCTCGCGTACTGCCGCAGCGGCAACCGCGCCACGAGTCTCTATCGGCTCGCGCAGCAAGGCGCGCCCACTCAGGCCGCGCAAGCCGCGAATGCCGCGCGCGCCGCCACGGCGGCCTGCGCGTGGGAAGGCGAAACCTGGGACGTCGTCGTGATCGGCGGCGGCACGGCGGGCATCGCCGTCACCGCGAGCCTGTTGCGCCGCGAGCCGAGCCTGAAGATCGCCATCGTCGAGCCGAGCGATCACCACGACTATCAGCCCGCGTGGACGCTGGTCGGCGGCGGTGCATACGACGTGACGAAAACGCGCCGGCCCATGGCGAGCGTCATCCCCGCCGGCGTGAAGTGGTTCCGCGCGGCCGCCACGCGCGTCGAGCCGGATGCGAACGTCGTGCAGCTCGACAGCGGCGTGCGCGTGGCCTACCGCCAGCTCATCGTCGCGCCGGGACTGCGGCTCGCGTGGGAGCGCATTGCGGGCCTCACGGAAACGCTCGGCAAGAACGGCGTGACCTCGAACTATCGCTACGACCTCGCGCCCTACACCTGGCAGCTCGTGCAGCAGATGAAGAGCGGCACCGCGCTCTTCAGTCAGCCCGGCATGCCGATCAAGTGCGCGGGCGCGCCGCAAAAGGCCATGTACCTCGCGTGCGACCACTGGCGACGCCAGGGTGTAATCGGCCAGGTCAACGTGGAGTTCAATCTCGCGGGCGCCGTGCTATTCGGCGTGGCGACCTTCGTGCCGCCGCTCATGGAGTACGTGAAGCGCTACAACGCGAACCTCGCGTTCTCGTCGAATCTCGTGGCCGTAGACGGCCCGGCGCGTATCGCCACCTTCGAGGTCAAAGATGCGAACGGCAATGCCACGCGTGTCGAGAAGCGCTTCGATATGCTGCACGCCGTGCCGCCGCAGGTCGCGCCCGACTTCATCCGCGACAGCCAGCTCGCCGACGAAGCCGGCTGGTGCGAGGTGGATCACGCCACGCTCCAGCATCCGCGCTATCCGAACGTGTTCTCGCTCGGCGACGTGTGCTCGGCACCGAACGCCAAGACCGGCGCGGCCGCGCGCAAGCAGGCCGTGATCGTGGCCGAGAACCTGCTCGCCGCGCGTGCGGGCGCACCGCTGGCGTATCGCTACGACGGTTACGGCTCGTGCCCGCTCACCGTGGAGAAGGGCAAGGTCGTGCTGGCCGAGTTCGGTTATGGCGGGCGTCTCTTGCCGACCTTCCCGCTCGACCCCACGCGGCCCCGCCGCCTCATGTGGCTGCTCAAGGCGAGTGTGCTGCCGAGCTTCTACTGGTGGGGCATGCTCAAGGGCCGCGAGTGGCTCACGCGGGCTGCGCGCGGCTGATGAACCTCGAGGGCCAAGGCGCGCTTAGCCCTCGAAATCGAGCCCGCCTAGCAGCACCTCGGGCTCGCCTTGCGTGCGCGAAGCAAAATCGACAGAGCGCGCCGACTCCCATGACGCAAGCTTGCGCCCGGTCGCTTCAAGGTAGTGCTCGAAGCGCGCTTCGCCGCCGGGCTCCATGAGGCGCTCGATCTCCTCGGTGTCCCAGGTCAGCGAGACGTTCAGCGGATACACATACGGATGCCGGTGCTCGTTCGCGACGCCGCGCAGGCGCACGCGCGTAGGGTGGCCGTGCCCGGCGTTGGGCACGACATCGACGTGCACCGAAGAGCCGAACTGTTTCGCCAGCTTCGCCGCAATGCGCGGTGCGAATTCTTCCTCGAACCGGCGGACGGCTTCGATACTCATGCGCGGGGCACTCCACTGAGGATTGGCCAAGGGTTAAGGCACTGCCGGTCACGACTGGATCGCGCAACCGGCACGCGATTCGCCGCGACCTCGCAGCGCATTGTGCTGGCATCCTACCGCGCCGCCGGCAGGTCAGCCAATGCCCGACAGGGCAGCACCACTCAGCCCCCTCACGCCGCGCGGCGCTCCCGTTCAGCCACGAGGCTACGCACGCCTTCGAGCGAATACACGCCGAGCGCAAGCCAGATCGCGCCGTAACCCACGGCGCGCACCGCGCCGAACGGCTCTCCGTAAATGAGCACGCCGGTGAGCAACTGCAGCGTGGGCGTGACGTACTGGATCAGACCGAGCATCGACAGCGGAATGCGCCGCGCGGCCGCGCCGAAGAGAAGCAGCGGGACCGCCGTGATCGGGCCGGAGGCCGCGAGCAGCAGCTGCAGCCCGCGCGAGGCATGCGTGAAGTGGCTCGCGCCGGCGAGACCCACGATCGTCAGATAAACGACCGCAACGGGAAAGAGCAGCACGGTTTCGAGCGCGAGGCCTTCGAGCGCGCCGAGCTGCGCGGTCTTGCGCAAAAGCCCGTAGCCGCCGAAGGTCACGGCGAGCGCAAGACTGATCCAGGGCGGTGCACCGTTCTGCCAGGTGAGCCACACGACGCCCGCGGTGGCCAGCGCTACAGCGGCCCATTGCAGTGGGCGCAGGCGTTCGCGCAGGAACGCATAGCCGAACAACACGTTGATGAGCGGATTGATGAAGTAGCCGAGGCTCGCCTCGACGATGTGCCCGGCATTGACGGACCAGATATAGATGCCCCAGTTGGAAGAGAGCAGCACGGCGCTCGCCACGAAGCGCCCGAGCAGGCGACGGTCGCGCAGCGTGGGCCCAAGCCATCGCCAGTGACGGCGCACGACGAGCACGGCGATCACGAACACGAGCGACCACGCCATGCGGTGCGCGAGCATTTCGAGTGCGGGGATCTGGTGCAGCGTCTTGAAGTAGATGGGGAAGAGCCCCCAGAGAACGAATGCAGCGAACGCGTAGAGGATGCCGGGATTCATGTCGGGTTTTGGTTATGGTGGCGCCAGTGCTGCGCGGCGCTGTTCGGTACATGCCGGCGCGCGAAGGACGCTCACGGCACGTGAAGTTGCGAGCCGGCATCTGGCCCGCATCCTGCCAGTGGGACGGAGTCAAGGTAATTGAAAGCCAGGCGCAACGCGTCCGATTTCGCTTAACCCAGCGCCAAGCCGCCGGTTTTGCGACAATAGCGGATTTTCGCCGCCAGCCCTGGCCGTTGTCCAGCCTGACGCGCCGCTTACGGCGCGCGCTGTTCCCGACACGGCAGGCGACGGCGTAGCCCCCTGAACCGGCCTCTTCGCGCGCGATGTCCTTCCCCCATATCGATCTGCTGTATTCGCTGTCCGGCCTGTTCGTCGGATTTCTGGTCGGCCTGACCGGCGTGGGTGGCGGCTCGCTGATGACGCCGATCCTGGTCCTCGTCTTCAACGTGCACCCGGCCACGGCAGTCGGCACCGACCTGCTCTATGCGGCCGCGACGAAGTCCGCGGGCACGCTCGTGCACGGGCTCAAGGGTTCGGTGGACTGGCGGGTGACGCTGCGGCTCGCGGCCGGCAGCGTGCCCGCCGCGACGATCACGCTGATCCTGCTGCACCGCTATGGCATGGACACGCCGCGCGCGGGGCATCTGATCCAGGCCGTGCTGGGGGCGGCGCTGCTCATTACGGCCGTCGCGCTCATTTTCCGCCCGCAGCTCGCCGCGTTCGCCTCGCGCCACCGGCATGAGCCGGGCGAAGCGCGCACGCTCTTTTTCACGATCCTCACGGGCGCGGTGCTCGGCGCGCTCGTCTCGCTCACCTCGGTGGGCGCGGGCGCCATCGGCGTGACTGTACTGCTCCTGCTCTATCCCGCGCTGCCCACGGTGCGCATCGTCGGCTCCGATGTCGCGCACGCCGTGCCGCTCACGCTCCTCGCGGGCGCCGGCCACTGGCTGCTCGGTTCGATCGACTGGCACATGCTGCTTTCGCTCCTGTGCGGCTCGCTGCCCGGCATCGCGATCGGTAGCCTGCTGTCCACCAAGGCTCCCGAAAAGCTGCTGCGCGTGCTGCTCGCCGCGACGCTCTCGCTCGTGGGCGTGCGGCTCGTGCTCTCCTGAATGCGGCACACGTCGCGCCCGCCGCGCACCTCGCGCACGCTCAGGCGTGGGGCGCCTGGCGGAAAAATCTCCCGTTGAGATCGACCTCGAACTGGCGCAGCCACTGGCCGCGGGCGTCGATGCGGTAAGCCTGCGCCCAGGCGCCGCGCCGCACGATCAGCATGTCGCCATGTTCCGGGTCGTTGGGATCGGCTTCGCCGCGAATGTCGAACTGCATGGGCGCAAAGCCGTGCCGCGCACAGGCCAGCTCGAAGGCCGCCCGGTCGACGAGCGGCAAGTCGGTGTAGGTGTGAATGGTCATGGCGATTTCCTGCTTTCCAGCGATGAGGCCGCGCTCGACCTCGGGAAAGACGCGCGATACACCCACGGTATACCCCCAACGGCGGGAAGACTGTGTGTCAAACTACACTTTGGCGGCTGCAGTGCAACATGACGCAATCGCATGCGCGGAGCGATCCGCGCAACGGGTTCACGCGCGACGCGTACAAGCCGACGGCTTCGAGCGGCAACAGCCCCAGACGCACGCCAACCGTGCGCTTGCCCAACCTCCGAGCATAAAAAAAGCCCGGCCTGTCGAGGCCGGGCTTTTTGCTGCTACATGACCGCAGACGCCCCGTTTCCCGGGCGTGCGCTGCGTTTATTGCTCCACTCTGACCGTGAGCTTGTTCGACACCGACGTCACGCCAGGCACACCCTTCGCGACTTCTCCAGCCTTGTCGATCTGGCCCTGATCCGGCACCGTGCCGGTCAGCGTGACAGCGCCACCGTGCGAGCGCACGTTGAGCTTGGAAACGTCGAGGCCTTGGGTCTTCGAGAGCGCCTTGCGCACCGTGTAGCCCAGCTTGCGGTCGGCCTTCTTGGCCGAGGTGGCCGGAGCGGCCGTGGTGGCGGCGGGAGCACTTGCCGACTCGTCCTGCGCGTACGACGCGCTGCAAGCTACCGACAGGCACAGCGCCACGCCCAGCGTCTTCAGAATAGCGACCGATTTCATATTTTCTCCTTGTGTCTTCGCGTTGTTGCGGGTTGTTGTCTGCAATAGGACCGCCTGCCTTGCCGGAGGACGGCTCGGAGGCCGCCCGTCAGCCATGGTCTGACGGCTGTTACCACTACCGATGGCAGCGCACAGCGCGCAATGCGCGTGTGCACGGCCAGGGTCTGGGCGCGATGCGAGAGGCAAAAGGATGAAAGGACGTCGAATTACACCCGCCGGAACAGGTCTGCGCCCGTTTCCTGTTGTTTTGAATTGATGCTCGCGCGAGCCCGCTCGTTCAACTTCTCCACCCCTCCCGGGCCCCGGCGCGCCTTGCGAAGCGCAGCAGGCGAACCACAATTTAGCCTGGCTGTGGCGCAAGCGCAAAGAGTTTAGCTCAGGCGCATGTGGCATGCGCTTAAGCTGTTCCGCGAGGCACGCGGGCATGCCGCCGCAACGCCGAATCTCATGTACCATCGGCACCACAGAGCCCGCGCGGCGCGCGCGCCTGAGCCGACCCGGCGCCAGCGCCGGACCCGACGCGGACCCGACCCGCACTCCCCCGAACTACCCGAGGCCCGCCCCACCCCGATGAAGTCCCGCACCGGCCGCAAACCTCCTCCCCGTCTCGTCGCGCGCTTCGTGGCGATCTCGTGGCGCGACCTGGCTGTCACGTTCGGTCCCATCCTGCTCGTGAGCGCGGCGGCCATCTGGCTCGCAGTGCGCCTCATCCAGCCCGCGCCGCCCAGCACGCTGACCATGAGCGCCGGGCCCAAGGGCAGCACCTTCTGGAACGCCGCGGAAAAGTACAAGGCCATCCTCGCGCGCAACAACATCACGCTGATAGTGCTCGAATCGGAAGGCTCGGCGCAGAACCTGCAGCGTCTCGCCGACCCGAAGTCGAACGTCGACGTCGCGTTCGTACAGGACGGCCTCGCGAGCAAGGTGCCAGGCGGCCTCGTGTCGCTCGGCAGCGTGGCTTACGTGCCGCTCGTGGTGTTCTATCACGGCCCCGTCGCCACGCGGCTCTCGCAGTTCGAAGGCCAGCGCATCGCCATCGGCGCCGAGGGCAGCGGCACGCGCGAGCTCGCGCTCACGCTCCTCAAGGCGAACGGCATCGAGCCCGGCGGCCCGACCAGGCTTGTGCCGCTTTCCGGCGACGACGCCGCGCGCGAACTCGTGGCCGGCAAGATCGACGTCGCGATTCTCGCGGGCGACTCCGCGCAGCCGCCCGTCATGGGCCGCCTCATGCGCATGCCGGGCGTGCGCTTCTTCGACTTCGTCCAGGCCGACGCCTACGCGCGGCGCTTTCCGTTCCTCACGGCCATCACGATCCCGATGGGCGCGTTCGACTTCGGCCGCAACCTGCCGGCAGCGCCCCTGCATTTCATCGCGCCGACGGCAGAACTGGTCGCGCGCGACTCACTGCATCCCGCGCTCTCCGACCTCCTGATCGAAGCGGCCAAGGAGGTGCATGGCCGCTCCACGTTGCTGCAACGCGCCGGCGAATTCCCCGCGCCGCGCGCCCAGGACTTCCCGATCAGCGCCGACGCCGCGCGCTACTACAAGTCGGGCAAGAGCTTCCTCTACCGCGTGCTGCCCTTCTGGGTGGCGAGCCTCGCCGACCGGCTCGTCGTGCTGCTCGTGCCGATCATCGTCGTGCTGATTCCGGGCCTGCGGATCGTGCCTTCGCTCTACGCCTGGCGGGTAAAATCGCGCATCTACCGCTGGTACGGCTCGCTCATCGCGCTCGAGCGCGCCGCGATGGCCGACAACTCGCCCACCGAGCGCCGGGCGCTGATCCGCCAGCTCGACAAGATCGAGGAATCGGTGAACGGCATGAAAATGCCGCTCGCCTACGCGGAGCAGTTCTACGTGCTGCGCGAGCATATCGGCTTCGTGCGCGCGCGGCTGTCCGGCACGCGCGAAGCGCCGGACGCAGGCGTTGGGGCAGAAGAAGAGCAGACAGCGGAAAGCGCAGAAGAGGCAGAGGCGCCGGAAGGCGGCAGCAACGACGCAGGCACAGCGGGTACAGAGGCGAGCCATGCAAACGAAAGCGGCGGCAATGAAACAGGCGAGCGCACGCATTAGCGCCGCTGCACGAATTTTGAACCGAACAATGGGCCATGCAAGCAATGGCCCGGATATCGCCCTGGAGAGGAGGAACAGCATGATCGACGGCATCGACGCCAGCCAGCCGGCCTGGTTCTACGACTTCGTGTCGCCGTTTTCGTATCTGTTGCTGGAGCAGCAAGACAAGTGGCCCGGCTTCGATTTCGTGCCGACGCCGGTGCTGCTTTCCGAGCTATACCGCCACTGGGGCCAGCCGTTCGGCTCCGCGGTCCCGGCCAAGCGCGTGTTCACGTACCGGCACGCGCTCTTTCGCGCCGAGCAACTCGGCATTCCGTTCAAGATGCCGCCCGCTCATCCGTTCGACTCGGTCAGGCCGATGCTGCTCGCCATTGCGGCGGGCGGCGAGTTCGCGTGCGTGCGCGAGATCTTCCGCTTCATCTGGCGCGAGGGGCGCGACCCGTCGAGCGACGAGGGCTTCGAGCAGCTTTGCGAGCGCGTGGGCATTCCGCACGGCGAGTCGCTGATCGAGGAAGAAGTCGTGCGCGCGCAGTTGCGCCGCAACACCAACGACGCGATCGCGATGGGCGTATTCGGCGTGCCCACGTTCTGGATGAACAAGCAGCTCTTCTGGGGCGAAGACGCCTTGCCGATGGTGCTCTACTGCGCACGCAGCCCGAACTGGCTCGACTCGCGCGAGGTCAAGCGCATCAGCACGCTGCCTTCGGGGCTCGCGAAACCGGTTACCGAGTGACGGGCTGCGCGCCGCGGAACCATCCAACGCGTGCCCTTCTGATGCCGGTCATGCCGCGCACCCTATGGCGGTGGCGCGCGAGCAGGCATATGGTTATGGCTGAATCCGTGCGCGCAACGCTATGCGTCGTCGCGCACGCGCCCTTGCCCGCCACACCCCATGGACGACGATAACGCCCTCACCCTCGACATCTGGCTGGTGCGCGTGTTGCGCACGCTGCTGGTCGAGCGCAGCGTCACACAGGCCGCGCTGCGCCTGAACCAGACCCAGCCTGCCATCAGCACGGCATTGCGTCGGCTGCGCGAGATCCTGGGCGATCCGATCCTCGTGCGAGGCAAGGCCGGCATGGTGCCGACCGAGTACGGCGCGTCGCTGCTGCAGCACGCGCAGCGCATACTGCGCGACGTGGAGTTCGTGGCCACGCCGCACGGCGACTTCGACCCGGAACGCTCGAAGCGCACGTTCCGCCTCGCCGCCCCCGACTACCTCAACGACTTCTTCATGCCGACGCTGATCGCGCGCTTTCGCGAGACGGCGCCGGCGGCGCGGCTGGAGATCCTCTCACTCTCGCCCACGCTCGATCATCACGGCGCGCTGGACGCGGGCGAACTCGACATCGTGATCGGCAACTGGCCGAAGCCCGAGGCGCGTTTCGCGCGCAGCGACCTCTTCTCCGACAAGGTCGTCTGCATGATGCGCGCGGACCATCCGCTCGCGCGCCGCGAACTCACGCGCGACGCCTATCTCGCAGCTCCCCATCTCGCACCCACGCCCTATACGGGCTCCCATGCGAGCGCGATCGATCTGGGGTTTGCGAAGGCGAAAGCCGAGCGCCGCATCGTCGCGACGCTGCCCTACTTCGGACTCGTGCCGCAGGTCTTGCTGAAATCGGATCTGATCTTCACGACGACACGGCGCTTCGCGCAGCACTACGCGAGGCTCTTGCCCATCGCCGTCGTCGAGACGCCGTTCGCGTTTCCGCGCATTCACTGCTATCAGATGTGGCATCCGCAGCCGGACAGGCCGAGCGATGTCGGATGGCTGCGCGGATTGATCGAAGAGGTGTCGGGATCGTTGACCGCCGAGCGCGGGACGAAGCGTGCCGCGACGAAGAAGGCCGCGAGCGCGAAGAGCGAAGCGACGCCCACGCCGCCGCTCGAAGCTGCCTGAAATAACGCAAAGCGATAACGCAAAGCGAACGCAAACGGGCGCCCTCATCATCGAGGCGCCCGTTTCGCTCGTGCGGCTCGTGGAATCAGGCGCGCTCGAGCGCGACCGTTCTCACCACCGCCGGGCGCTGCACCACCCGCATCTGCATGAGTTGCGCGGCGACCGCCACCGCAATCGACGCAGGCGCCTTGTCGACGATCCCCGTCACGCCGATCGGGCACGTCATCTCGTCCATGCGCTCGGCTTCCACGCCGCGCTCCATGAGGCGCCGCTCGAACTTCACGCGCTTCGTTTTCGAGCCGATGAGGCCAAACCACGCGAAATCGCGCCGCCGCATGATGCGCTCGCTCAACTCGAAGTCGAGCGCGTGATTGTGCGTCATCACGAGGAAGTACGCGCCCGCCGGCGCTTCGTCGACGATGGCCGCCGGCGTGTCCGTCGCTTCGATCTGCACGTTGGCGGGCACCTCGTCGGGGAACAGCTCGTCGCGCTCGTCCACCCACTGCACGACGCACGGCAGCATACCGAGCAGCGTGACGAGCGCATGGCCCACGTGGCCCGCGCCGAACAGCACGATGTGCATCGGCCCGTAGTGCGGCACCGGCGTGCTGCGGCGGCCAATGATCACGCGCCCGGTTTCGTCGACGCGCACGCAATGCTGAGGATGACGATTCATTTTGCAGCCCCCTCGCGCGCCATCGCCCGCACCGCGCGCACGCCCTTCAGGATTTCCTCGGCGGTGGCCGGCGCATTCATAGGCGGATTGAAGCGGTAATCGGCCACGCTCGCCACGGCGTCACGAATCGCGAAGAACACCGAGAACGGCAGCAACAGCGGCGGTTCGCCCACGGCCTTCGAGCGGTGGATGCTGTCCTCCGCGTTGCGGTTCTTGAAGAGCCGCACGTTGAATTCCGCTGGCGTGTCGTTTACGGTCGGGATCTTGTAGGTGGACGGCGCGTGCGTCATGAGCTTGCCGTCCGGCTTCCACCACAGTTCTTCCGTGGTGAGCCAGCCCATGCCCTGAATGAAACCGCCTTCCACCTGGCCCACGTCGAGCGCCGGGTTCAGCGACGCGCCCACGTCGTGCAGCGCATCGGCGCGCAGCACGCGCATTTCGCCCGTGAGCGTGTCGATCACGACTTCCGATACCGCCGCGCCATACGAGTAGTAGTAGAACGGCCGCCCGCGCAGCGTGGCCTGATCCCAGTACAGCTTGGGCGTGGTGTAGAAACCATCGGACCAGAGCTGGACGCGCGCGAGGTAGGCCTTCGACACCAACGTCTCGAACGGCACGACCGTCTCGCCCACGATCACGGAGTCGTTGGCAAAGCCCACGTCCGCGGCGCTGATTTCGCCCTTGCCGTAGGTCGTCGCCGCCAGCGCGGCGAGGCGCTGGCGCAACTGACGTGCGGCGTCCTGCGCCGCCTTGCCGTTCAGGTCGGTGCCGGTCGATGCCGCCGTGGCGGACGTGTTCGCGACCTTGCTCGTGTCCGTCGCGGTCACGCGCACACGGCCGAACTCGATGCCCAGTTCGTGCGCCACCACCTGCGCGACCTTCGTGTTCAGGCCCTGGCCCATTTCGGTGCCGCCGTGGTTCACGAGCACCGAGCCGTCGGTATAGATGTGAACGAGCGCGCCCGCCTGGTTGAAATGCGTGACGTTGAACGCAATGCCGAACTTGACCGGCGTGAGCGCAATGCCCTTCTTGAGCACATCGTTGTTCGCGTTGAATTCGCGAATCGCGGCGCGGCGCGCGCGATAGCCGCTCGTTTCCACCAGCTCGTCGATCAGCTCGTGAATGACGTTGTCCTCGACGACCTGGCCATAGGGCGTTTCGTTGTTCTGCGTCTTGCCGTAGAGATTGCGGCGGCGCACGTCGAGCGAATCGAGACCGAGCGTGCGCGCCACATCGTCCATGATGTACTCGATCGCGAACGCGCCCTGCGGGCCGCCGAAGCCGCGAAACGCCGTGTTCGACTGCGTGTTGGTCTTGCCGCAGAAACCGGCGATCGACACGTCGGGCAGCCAGTAGGCGTTGTCGAAGTGGCAAACGGCGCGCGTCATCACCGGGCCGGACAGGTCGGCGGAAAAGCCGCAGCGCGAGGTCATGTCGACCGACACGCCTTCGATCGTGCCCTCGTCGTCGTAGCCCACTTCGTACGTGTAGTGGAAATCGTGGCGCTTGCCCGTGACCATCATGTCGTCGTCGCGGTCAGGGCGCAGCTTCACGGGGCACAGGAGCTTCCAGGCGGCGAGCGCCGCGCAGCAGGCAAAGAGGCCCGACTGCGATTCCTTGCCGCCGAAGCCGCCGCCCATACGGCGGCATTCCACGAGCACGTTGTGCGAGGCGACGCCCAGCACATGCGCGACGAGGTGCTGCATCTCGCTCGGGTGCTGCGTGGAGCACCACACGTGCATGCCATCGTCGTCCTTAGGCACCGCGTAGGCAATCTGGCCTTCGAGGTAGAACTGCTCCTGGCCGCCCAGCAGCATCTCGCCTTCATGCCGATGCGCAGCACGTGCCGCGCGCGTGGACGCCTCGCCGCGCGCAAGCTTCATCGGCGGCAGCACCGACTGCTGCGCGGCGCGCGCCTGCTGCGCCGTGAGCACGGCAGGCAGCTCTTCGTACTGCACCTCGGCGCGGCGGGCGGCGAGGCGCGCCGTGTCGTGCGACGCCGCCACCACGATGAACATGGGCTGGCCCACGTACTGCACGACGCCGTCGGCGAGCACCGGATCGTCGTGGATGATCGGGCCGCAGTCGTTCACGCCGGGAATGTCCTCGGCGGTGAGCACCGCTACGACACCCGGCGTCGCGCGCACCTTCGCGAGGTTCATCGACACGATGCGGGCGTGCGGCTTCTGCGAAAGCCCGAGTGCGGCGTGCAGCGTGCCGGCCACGACCGGAATGTCGTCGGTATAGGTGGCGCGGCCGCTCACGTGCAGATGCGCGGATTCGTGCGGGCGCGAGACGTGCACTTGCGCGAAGGGCTCGCGTGCCTTGAGTTCGTCCAGGAACGGTTCGGCTTGCTGGTTCATTGTTTCGTTCTCCGTATGTCTTTTCCGATTCCCGAATGTCTCAAGCGGTTTCTGCGGCTACGTTGCGCACATTGAGCGCTTGCGGCGCGAGCGGGTTATGCGGACGCGTTTCGAGCCAGAAACGGTACAGCGTGTTCTTCGCGGCTTCGAGGCGGTAGTCGCTCGTCGCGCGCATGTCGGACAACGGCGCGTAGTCGTTGCCGAGCGCGATCATCGCGGCCTGCGCCGTGGCTTCGTGCCAGTACGCATCGGCCAGCACGCCTTCCGCGTGGGTCGCGCGCTTTGGTGTCGCGGCCATGCCGCCGAACGCGATGCGCGGCTCGCGGATCACGTCGCCATCGGCGATATAGGCGTAGGCGGCGCACACGGCCGAGATGTCCGAGTCGAAGCGCTTCGAGACCTTGTAGGTGCGAAATCGCAGGTTCGCGCGCGCGCCGGTGCGCGTGGGCACCTTGAGCGCAAGCACGAACTCGTGCTCGGCCATGTCCTTCTTCTGATAGGCGAGGTAGAGGTCTTCGAGCGGCATTTCGCGCTCGATCTCGCCGCCACGCAGCACCACGCGCGCGCCGAGCGCGATGAGCCCAGGCATCGAGTCGCCGATGGGCGAGCCGTTCGCGACGTTGCCGCCGATCGTGCCCGCATTGCGGATCGGCAGCGAGGCGAAGCGCTGCCACATCTCATCGAGTTCCGGGTAATGCTTCGCGAGTGCCGCATAGCCGCGCTCGACGGTTACGCCCGCGCCGATCTCGATCCAGTCGTCGCTCACGTCGATGCGGCGCATCGCGTCGACCTGGCCCACGTAGACGATGTCGCCAAGCTCGCGCATCTGCTTCGTGACCCACAGGCCGATGTCGGTGCTGCCCGCGAGGATGCGCGTGTTGGGGCGCGCGGCCTTGATGGCGGCGAGCGCATCGACGCTGCGCGGCGCGTCGTACTGCTGGCCGCGGCTCTCGTAGTGGAAGGTGACCTCGCGCTCGAGCGTGGCGAGGGTCTGGGCGAGCGCCTTCACGTCGATGGGCTGCTTCGGCGCATCGGCCTTGAACATCTGCTCGGCGGCGTCGAGGATCGGCCGGTAGCCCGTGCAGCGGCACAGGTTGCCCGTGAGCGCATTGGCGATCTCGTCGCGCGAAGGCACGCTGCACGCGCCCTTCGTGGCACAGGCGTGGTTGGGCTGGCCCGCGTGCTCGTGGCCATGCTTCTCGTAGAGCGCCCACATCGACATCACGAAGCCCGGCGTGCAAAAACCGCATTGCGAGCCGTGGCAGTCGACCATGGCCTGCTGCACGGGGTGCAGCGAGCCGTCGGGCTGGCGCAGGTCTTCGACGGTGAAGAGCGCGCGGCCGTCGAGCGTCGGCAGGAACTGGATGCAGGCGTTGACAGCCTTGAAGCTCACGCCGCCCGCCTCGTTGCGCTCGCCCACCACGACCGTGCAGGCGCCACAGTCGCCTTCGGCGCAGCCTTCCTTGGTGCCGGTGCAGCGCGCGTCTTCGCGCAGGTACTGGAGAACGGTGCGGGTGACCCCCGCGTCGCTGACTTCGCGAATCGCGTTGCGGTGGTAAAAGCGGATCGGCTGGCTCATGGTTTCTGGCTCGTCGTTGGATGCGGCTCGCAAAAGGCGTATGCCGCTCGAGTGGACGGTTCGAAAACTATCACTGCCAATATTGGCAACCCATAGCGAGAGGAGCATGGGGGATATATCGTTGAGTCGATAAATCGGTGTGCTGCAGTGAGGCTGTGCTTATGTTGAAGCGTCTCGATTGCGCGATTTCAAGGCCGATTTGCGAATATCGGACATATTTGACTGACTATTAACCCGTTCAGATGCTGATTTCTCCGCCCGCACGGTCGGCCAAGGCGCCCTTGCAACGCGAATTGCCGCCAACGTCGCGCAAAATCGCGGGATCTTCGCAGCTGACTTCCCGGTTGCAAAAGGCCGCAATCAGCGCGGAAGACGCGTGTTCCGCGGGCCGGAACAGCTTTTCAGTTTCTGCATAAAAACCGGTTCCATGGGACAATCACGCCTTTCCCGCCGTTTGCCATCCGCATTTTCCCCATGTCCGCTGATTTGGCGCCCCCGCGCAAAGCCGCGTCGACGACCCTGCAGATCATTCCGGTCGTCTTTTTCACCTTCCTCTGCTACCTGACGATCGGCATTCCGCTCGCCGTGCTGCCGGGCTACGTGCACAACGACCTCGGCTTCAGCACCGTGGTGGCGGGCGCCGCCATCAGCGTGCAGTACATCGCCACGCTCTGCTCACGCGCGCTCGCGGGCCGCTCGGCGGATACGCTCGGCCCCAAGAAAACCGTGACGATCGGCCTGACGATCTGCGGCTCGAGCGGCGTGCTGCTGCTGCTCGGCACGCTCGTCGATCACTGGCCCGGCCTCTCGCTCGCGCTGCTGGTGGTGAGCCGCCTGTTGCTCGGCTGCGGCGAAAGCCTGTGCGGCACCGGCGCGATCCTCTGGGGCATCGGCCGCGTGGGCACCGCGCACAACGCGAAGGTGATCTCGTGGAACGGCATCGCCACCTATGGCGCACTCGCGATCGGCGCGCCGCTGGGCGTCGTGATGGCGCACGCCCTCGGCTACTGGATGCTCGGTATTTCGGTCATCGCAATGGCCGCGCTCGGCTTCTGGCTCGCGCGGCCCATCGCGCCGGTGCCCATCGTGCACGGCGAGCGCATGTCGTACCGCAGCGTGTTCACGCGCGTGCTGCCGCACGGCATCGGCCTCGCGCTCGGCTCGGCGGGCTTCGGCTCCATCGCGACCTTCATCACGCTGTTCTACGCCGCGCGCCACTGGCCCAACGCCGCGTTCACGCTCACGGTGTTCGGTCTGATGTTCATCGGCGCGCGTCTGTTGTTCGCCAATACCATCAAGCGCTTCGGCGGCTTCCGCGTCGCCATCGTCTCGTTCTCGTGCGAATGCGCGGGCCTCTTGCTGTTGTGGCTCGCGCCCACGCCGCAAGTCGCGCTCGCGGGCGCGGCGCTCACCGGCTTCGGCTTCGCACTCGTGTTCCCGGCGCTCGGCGTCGAGGCGGTCGGGCTCGTGCCGCCCGCCAGCCGCGGCGCGGCGCTCTCGGCCTACTCCGTGTTCCTCGATCTCTCGCTGGGCATTACCGGCCCGCTCGCAGGCTACGTGGCGAATCTGTTCGGCTATGGGTCGGTGTTTCTTTTCGCCGCCATCGCCGCAGCGTCCGCCGTGGCGCTTTCGGTTTCGCTTCATCGCAAGAGCGTGCGCGCGCACGCGGGACAAGATACGCAAAGCACGAGCAACGCAAACCCCGCCGCGGGGAATAAGTCGTAGGCGCGCGGCGTTAGTTACTATGTCGATGCCAGCGTTCGCGACAAGCCGCGCGACGCGTCCGCAATGCACCCGCAGGTCGGCGTCGTTGGCAATAGCGCGGCTAATGCCTCGCGGGATGCCCCTGCGCGGGACTTCCTGCGAGCTTTCCCAGGAGGAAATCATCATGAAGCGATTCAGGATGGTTCTTGCGTGTCTCGTCTGCCTCGGCATGGCCGCGGTTTCCGGGTCCGTTGCCGCGAGTGGCGATATGAATCAAGGCGGTAACGGCGCGTCGAGCAGTTCAACCAACTCTTCAGGCGGTGGCTATTGAGCGCCGCAAGCCGCATTGCGCGGTACGTCGCCGGGCGCAAACTTCCTGGCCCACAAGGCACGCCGGACTGAAAAGTCGTTCGCGTTCCGGTCCGGCGCGCGGATTGTGTGGTTGCCCAGGAACTTCCGGGAAACCCGAACGCGTTCGCTTACATCGGCGGGACGACGCCGTTCTTTTCGACCACCACGCGCTGCGCGGCATACGCACCCTGTGACGCGGATTTCGCGACCACGAACACTTGCTTGCCTGGCGCCAGATCGGAGCGCGCAGCCGGCACGAAGGTGACGATCGGTACATTGGGCGGTACCGTGACCTCATTGCTGCCGCCTTTGTACGACAGCTTCAGATTGCGGCCGTCCGTGCCCTGCACGACAGTATCGACATTCGCGTTGGTCATCGTGCTGTTCGGGCCGAGGTCCCACGCGTAGTGTCCCTCGCCCGTGCCGCGCGCGGCTTCCGGGAAGACCACGACTTCGGTCGCCGTCAGCCTGCCATCAGTACCGGTCGTCGCGGCCGTGCCGACGAACGTACCCGGCTTGATGTCGGATAGCTGCATCGCCTTGACAGACGAGACGGGAACGTTGGCCGCAAGATCGATCGACACCGTATCGCCACTGCGTCGATGGACCTTGAGAACATCGCCATCGAGAGAAACGATACTGCCGCGAATACGCACGGGCTTCGCGTCAGGCGTTTGCGCCAGCGCGCTGCCGGCAAGCGCCATTGCGGCAAGGGTCGCTGCAACTTTGAGTCGAATGGTCATGAATGCTCCATGTAGCGGATATGCGTTGAGGAAAGAGTCGATTGCACTTCAGGAACCGCCGAACCAGTTGTAGCCCTGGTTCTCCCAGTAACCGCCGGGATACTCGTTCGTCACCGTGATGGCGACGATATGCTTTGGATTCTTGTAGCCGAGTTTGGTCGGCATGCGCAGCTTCATCGGAAAGCCGTATTTCGGCGGCAGCACGTCCCCGTCATAGGTCAGCGTAAGCAACGTTTGCGCGTGCAACGCTGTTGGCATATCAATGCTGGTCCAATAGTTGTCGGCACAATGCAGCGCGACGTACTTCGCTGTCGTGTCGGCCCCGGCACGGCGGAGAAAATCGGAGAAACGCACACCGCCCCAGTGCCCAATGGCGCTCCAGCCCTCGATGCAGATATGACGCGTGATCTGGCTTTCCTGTGGCAGCGCTCGTAGTTCGTCGAGGGTCCATATGCGTTTGCCGTTCGCACGTCCTCCCACTTGCAACCGATAAGTCGCAGCGTCGACTTCCGGCACGTCGTCGATGTCATAGAACGCATTGAAAGGGAAAGGCCGTGTGATCATCGACTCGGGATACGTCGGTGCCATCTTGTTCGGATCGAACAGCAGCGCCTGCACGCGATCATTGAAGAACGACATCTTGCGCAGCATGGTATTCACCGACTTGTCGTTCGAGAGATCGCAGCCCGAGAGCATCGCAATGCCGCCGAGCGTGAGTATGTGTCTGCCGAGCAACCTGCGAGCGGGACTCTTCAATTCGCTGCGAGCGTCCTTGATGATCGAATCCGCGTTTGAAACGAGAAACGCATTGAGTGGTTTTTTGCGAGAGGGCATGTTCGATCACCGTCCGCGAACCATCAGGCGCAGCGAGCGCGGCACAAGCGCGACCATGACGACGTGCACCACGAAAAACGCTACGAGAACGCTCATGGCAAAGAAGTGGACGACCCGTGCGTTGTCGTATCCCCCCATGAGCGTTCGCAGCAGGGGAAACTGAACCGATTTCCAGACCGCGAGGCCCGAAAGGATCACGACTGCAATGTCGACGATAACCACGACATACGCCAGTTTCTGAACGGCGTTGTAGCGCGCCAGATCTTCGTGCGCCAGCTTGCCGCGCAGCGCGGCGACAAGGTCCCGGCGTAGCGTACTCAAGCGGATCGGGAGAAGCTTTCTCCACAAGCGCCTTGAAAGGAGATTGAGGCACACGTAGACGAGGTAATTCGCGACCAGCACCCACATGATCGCGAAATGCCACTGCAATGCGCCGCCCAGCCAGCCGCCCAAGGTCATGCTCGCGGGAAATTTCAGGCCGGCAAAGATAGGCGAGGCATCGTAAATCTGCCAGCCGCTGGTCACCATCAGCACGACCGCGACGGCGTTGATCCAGTGTGTCGCGCGGACCCAGAGAGGCTGAATGATCGTTCGGCTCATGTGCAGGTTTCGTGGAAGTTGTTCGTCTGCGATCGGATCTGGCCCGATCGTTCCGTGGTCGGCTCCTTGTTGGTGGGTAAACCTCCTACTCACGTCCCTATTCCACTGCTTCCGGGAATTTTTTCCTTTCAGTTTTCCGACAGGCACGAACGCCGAAATCACGTTGAGCGCATCGGGCTTTCAAGCGCAGTGAAATAAAGGGAGCATCCAGGACGTTTTCCCGGTGTCCTCATTTCGTCACAAGGCCGTGGTGCTATCTCGACAGATGCTTTCCGCGTGAATGGGGCATGCCGGCAACCAGAGGGTGGTCCACCTGTCAGTACGGTGGCGGCACGACTTTTGCGCGCGTCCGAGCACATGCGATTGCTGCTCGCAGCGGGCGGCTCCCGCCCGGAAAAGTGGAGGTAAAAGAGCGTGCTGGTCGCAACCCCATCCGTCGGCGTGGCGTGACCATGGTTTGTCTCAAACCCCACGCAAGCGCAATCGCAATGTTTGCCTGCACTGCCATTGCAGCTGTCGGGGTCAGCGCCGCTCCTGTCGACACGTCCGCACCGCTGGCACAATATCGGCTGGATCCGGCCCGTTCCGGTGTGACATTCGACGTCGCGAACGCCTGGCACTCGAATCTCACGATGCGCTTTAGCCGCGTAGGTGCCGAGCTCGACGGATTCCAGGGCGCGGCTTCGGGCCGCGTGGTGGTGACGATCGACGCGACAAGCCTCGAAGCGAACGCGCCGTTTGTCACCCGAATCGTCGAAAGCGGCGGCATGCTGGACGTGGCGCATTATCCGGCCATTCGCTTCGTCAGCACCCGCCTTGTCCGGATCGGTCCGTTCAATGGCCTGTTGACAGGGGATCTGACGATCCGCACGACGACTCGCCCCGTCACGCTCGATGTCACCTTCGACACAGCCCCGGACGATCCACCGGGCGCTCCCGAGACGCTGGCCTTCTCCGCCGACGGCCATTTCAGCCGGGCAGCGTTCGGGCTGACGAAATGGTCCTCGGCAGTCGGGGATGACGTGCACATGAGAATCCGCGCCGAATTCGTCAAGGAACGTGCCGATCCGTGAATCGGCGGTCTGCTTCCGGTTCGAACAGAGACCTATCCCGGGAATCTGCCAGGAACCATAAAAAAAACGCACCCGGCAACTACGCCGGATGCGGCCCGGACTGCAAACGTATGGGGACTCGAGGTGGCCAGGCGCCGCCTGCGCTTACTTCTTCACGGCAGTCGGATCGAGGTTCTTGCCGGTGGCCTCGTTATAGCGCTGCACGTATTCCTCGGTGAGCTTGCGCACCGCCCGGCCGATCTTGCGATAGTCCGACTCGTTGAGGTTCGCGAGCGACACTCGGCCCGAAGGATGCGGCGTGCCGAAGCCCTTGCCCGGCAGCAGCACCACGCGCGCTTCTTCCGCGAGACGGAACAGCAGTTCGTTGGGCTTGACCTGCTTGAGCAGCCAGTCGACGAATTCGCGCCCAAAGCGCTTCTCGCCCATGTATTCCATGTCGAGGATCGTGTAGTAGTCGACCTGGTTCGGATCGCCCTCGCCGTAGGGCACGCCCATTTCCTCGAAGAGCGCGCGCTTGCGGTTGCGAATGAGTCGCTTGAGCGCGTTCTTGTACGCGTCGGGCGTGTCCATGAGCGAGAACAGCGAGAACAGCACCATCTGCACCTGCTGCGGCGTCGAAAGACCGGCCGTGTGGTTCAGCGCGACAGTACGGCTGTCGGCCACCAGACGGTCGATGAACTTGAGCTTGTCGGGCTCCGTCGTGATCGATTCGTAGCGCTTGTGCAGTTCCTTCTTCTCGTCCTTCGGCAGCTTTGCGAGCGTGTGGTCGAGCACGTTGTCGCGGTGCGTGGCGATCGCACCCAGACGCCAGCCGGTCGCGCCGAAGTACTTCGAATACGAATACACGAGAATCGTGTTCTTCGGCGCGAGCGCGAAGAGCGAGACGAAGTTGTCGGCGAAGGTGCCGTACACGTCGTCGGTCAGGATGATGAGGTCCGGACGCTCCTTCACGATCTCAGCGATGTACTCGAGGCTCGCGTCGTCGATCTTTACCGAAGGCGGGTTGCTCGGGTTCACGAGGAAGAACGCCTTGACCTTCGGGTCGCGCAGCTTGTCGAGCTCCTTCTTCGAGTACTGCCAGTTGTTTTCCACCGTGGCGTTCAGATGCACCACGTTGAGCTGGTAGTCGTTGAGTTCCGGAATCTCGATGTACGGCGTGAAAATCGGCATGCCGAGTGCGATGGTGTCGCCGGCCTTGATCAGGAAGTTCTCGCGCATCGTGTTGAAGATGTACGTCATGGCCGCCGTGCCGCCTTCCACGGCGAACACGTCGAACTCGCCGACGAACGGATGCTTGCCGATCATCTCGCGGCGCAGATACTGCCCGACGATGATCTCCGAAAGCTTGAGCATGCGGTCCGGCACCGGGTAATTGCAGGCGAGAATGCCTTCGCACATCTCATAGAGAAAGTCGCCCGCCGAGAGCCCCAGCTGATCGCGCACGTACGACACCGCGCCCGCGAGGAACCTGATGCCGGGCTGCCCCTTGTTCTCGCGCACGAACAGGTCGAAGCGCTCGACGATGCCGTCGCGCTGCGGGAAGCCGCCCACGCCCTCGGGCATGTAGGCAAACGAGCGCTCGGACTCCCGCATGGCGAAGAGGCCGAGTTGCCAGAAGCCGTGACGCGGAATCGTGGCGAGGAAGTTGGGGTTGCCGCGGCCCGCGTTGAGCATCGCGAGATTGGCCGGGCGCGCGGTCGCGCCGCCGCCGGCCGCCTTGATGAGTTCGTCCTTCAGCTCGAACGGGCTCAGTGCATCGAGACCCGACTTTTCTTTCGCGCCGTTACCCTTCGCTTTCGTTGCCATGGTGTTCTCCATTGGAAGACGTTGCGTGTGCCGCGCGCTTTTTTCCTCGCGCAGCACACGTTGAATGCATGTCATGCAAGGCCGACCACGAGCGGCCCGAGCAGCGTGAGCAGCACGTTCGCGATCGCATAGGTAATGGCGAACGGCACGGTGGGGACCGCGCTTTCCGCCTTGTCGAGAATGCCGCCGAACGCCGGGTTCGCACTGCGCGCGCCGGACAGCGCGCCCGCGAGAATCGCCGCGTTGTTGTACTTGAGCACGTAGCGGCCAAACAGCATCGTGAGGAAGAGCGGTACCAGCGTCACCACCACGCCTAGCAGGAAGATCGTGATGCCGCTCTGCTTGACCGTCACAACCGCCTGCAGGCCCGAGTTCAGGCCGACCACCGCGACGAACGCCGCAAGCCCGAAGTCCTTGAGCAACTGCGAAGCCGCGGGCGGCATCACGCCGTACATGGGGTGCTTGCCGCGCATCCAGCCGAATACGAGACCCGCGAGCAGGCAGCCGCCACCCGAGCCGAGCGTGAGCGGAATGCCGGCCACGTTCACGACGATCAGGCCCACCAGCAGGCCGAGCACGAGGCCCACGCCCATGTAGATGAAGTCGGTCTTGTTGCTGTACGCGAGTTCGTAGCCGGCGGCCTGCACGGCGCGTTTCGTATCCGTTGCGGTGCCATAGATCGTCACCACGTCGCCGTGCTCGAGCTTCGTTTCGGGCAGGAGCGGCACGGGCTGGCCAACACGTTCGATCTTCTCGATGTACACACCATGTCGCAGATCGCGGTCCACGTTCTTGCGCACTTCGGCAATCGTCGTGTGGTTCATGCCCTTGCGCGTGAAGACGAGCTGGCGCGTTTGCATCACGAGGCTCATGCCACCCGAGTCCGGCACTTCCGGCCCGATCAGCGCGCCCACTTCGACCATCTGCTCGCGGCGGCCCACGACCAGCACGACATCGTCGCGGCTCAGCACGAAGTCGGGGGTGGCGTCGAGCACCTTGCCGGCGCGGCGAATCTTCTCGACCGCGACGAAATCGCTCTCGGCCAGCTCGATCTGCTTGACGGTCTTGCCCGCGGCTTTCTCGACACGGAACACGCGCCCGAACAACTCGGGCAGCGCCGTGATCTGGCCCGGCCCCGCGGCGGCGTTGCCGCCCGACATCTCGCGCTCGGCGTCCGCGGAGGCGTCCTTGAGGCTGCGGCCCATGAACTTCGGCAGGATGTTCACGCAGACGATGATCGCGCCGAGCGAGCCGAACACGTAGGTGACGGCGTAGCCGATCGCGACGTCGGCCTGCATGGCCTTCACCTGGTCGGGCGGCAAGCCCAGGCGCGCGATCGCGTCGCCGGCCGTGCCGATGATGGCCGACTGCGTCATGCCGCCCGCCGCGAGACCGGCGGCAAGGCCCTTGTTGAGGTGAAAGAGCTTCGCGCAAACCAGCACGGTGGCGAGACCCGCCACGGCCATGAACACGGCCATGGCGATTTCGCGCAGCGTCTTGCGGTTGAGCGAGTTGAAGAAGCCGGGGCCCGAGTCGTAGCCTACGGCGTAAATGAAGACGGCGAACATCACCGCCTTCACGCCGTTGTCGACGGTCACGCCCACCTGGCTCACGACGACGGCGGCGAGCAGCGAGCCGCCCACGCCGCCTAACTGGAACTTGCCGAAATTGATCTGACCGATCCAGTAGCCAACGGCCAGAGAAAGAAATAGCGCGATTTCCGGGGATTTGTGAAAGATGTCATGTAGCCATTCCATCGTGTCCTCGCTTTGAGAAAGAACCCCCTTGCTGCTGGGGATGGCCGGCAATGAAACACCGCCGGCCAGATCGAGCCGAAAACACCAGCCAGGATGCGTCAGCCAAACTTCGCCGCGAGCCCTACCACCACGGGGCCCATGAGCGGCAAGAGGATGTTCGAGAGCGCGTACGTGATCGTGTAGCCGATCACCGGAGTCGAGTTGCCGGCTACGCCGACGAGCGCACTGATCGCCGGCGTGCTGCACTGCTGGCCGGCAATGGCGCCGAGCAGCATCGGCGCTTCGAGCTTGAGGAACATGTGCCCGATCCACAGTGAGAGGAGCCCGGGAATGAGCACCATCAGAATGCCGGCGAGCGGCAGCGCGAGACCATACTCGCGCACGAGCTTGATGGCGTCGGGGCCGGCGGAAAGCCCGACGGCCGCGATGAAGGTGGCAAGACCAAAGTCCTTGAGCACCTGCGCGGCAGCAGAGGGCAGAGAGCCTACAAGGGGGTAACGCGAGCGCAGCCAGCCGAAGAACAGACCCGAGAGCAGGCATCCGCCGCCCGTGCCGAGCACCAGCGTGACGCCGCCCACGTTCACGCCGAAACGCCCGATCATCATGCCGACCAGCACGCCGAGGCCCAGATAGACGAAGTCGGTCTTCCGGGTCTGCTGGATCACGTAGCCAAGACGCTTCGCGCCGCGCGCGACGTCGCTGGGCGTGCCGACCAGCGTCAGCACGTCGCCGCGATGCACGACCATGCCGGACAAGGCGGGCACCGTGTTGTCGAGCCGCGTGATCGCGCCGACGTAGATGCCGCGGCCCGCTTCCGGCGCGGCGCGCTCGCGCATTTGCGCGAGCGTGAGTCCGCTGACGTCTCGCTGCGTGACCATCACGTCCACGCGTTTCGCGAGCAGCTTGAACAAGCCCTCGCCCGGCATCTCTTCGCCGAGACTGCCTGCTGCTTCGATCACGGCTTCGCGGCGCCCGGCGATCAGCACGATGTCACCCGGCTGCAGCACGGACTGCGCATTGGCGTCCAGTTGGCGTCCCTCGCGCAGCACGTACTCGATCGTGACGGTGTTGCCAAAGCGCGCCTCGAAGGCGGCGACTGCGGCGCCGGCTGCGGGGCCCACCTTGAACGCGCGACCTTCGAGCGGCGCGAGCGCGAGCCGCTGTCCTTCGTCGAGCGCGCCGTCGCCGCCGAGCTTGCGATACAGGCGCGCGGCCTCTTCCCGCAGGTTCACGCGCAGGATCAGCGGGGCAATCTGGCTGGTGAAGAGCACGATGGTGATGAGGCCAAAGAGGTAGCTCACGCTGTATGCGGTCACGATATGCGCCTGCAGCGTGCTCACCTGGGCGTCGGTCAGGCCGAGCCGCGTGATCGCTTCGGAAGCCGTGCCGATCACGGCCGATTCGGTCGCCGCGCCCGCGAGCAGGCCCGCCGCTGTGCCCGCATCGAGCTTCATCACGACGACCGCGATCATGACGAGCGCCATGACCGAGACGATCTCGACGATCGAGAGCAGTCCGTAGCGCCAGCCGCGCCCGACGTTCGCGAAGAACTGCGGACCGCCCGTGAAGCCGAGCGCGAAGATGAAGAGTGCGAAGGCGACGTTCTTGAGGTCCGGCGAGATGCGCGCGCCGGTTTGCCCGAGCACGAGCGCGACGATCAGCGTGCCACACACGCCTCCGAGGGAGATCGGACCGAAGCGGATCGAACCAATCAGATAACCGAGCGCGAGGCTCACGAACAGGGCAATCTCGGGTTGCGACTTCAGCAATTCGACGATCATGTCTGGTCTGCCGATTTACGTTTTAGTTAGCCCGAAAGCGTGCTCAAAAAACAAGCGGTAATGCACATTAAATAACATGCAGCGCTAATACCCGGTCGTTATTTTCCCTCACGCACAACAATTCATTCACACAGAAAAAGCGTCAACGCGCGCGTAATTCCGGCTCGTAAATGACGGGGAATTCACCGACCGCAATGACTCACAATTCGCCAGAGGCAAAGGGCGTCCCGCCTGGAATCTGGCGGTTCTGACAGACATCCGCTGCTTGCGTGAATTACGCAAACACGTTATCCGCAATGCACAATATTTAGATAGTGACAAAAACGCACAGCGCATTCCTCACTCAATACATGCCGACTGCGTATTGGATCTTTTACAAGTAAGAAATGCTGCCGCGTGTTGAGATAGATATTGTAATTCTCACGGACTGTCAATATTATTTTTGTTAGATTCCCGCGGTCGTCCATCGCAGTAGTTCATTCGAGGCACATTGACCAGAACAACGCGACACATCGCTTCGTTCCTCAACTTCACCAGCAGTTGCGGTGTCCCTCAACCGGTCCATGCATCGAGCATACGAGGCTACACATGAACCAGATACATGCCATGCGCGTCTTCGTCAGGGTGGCGGAAACCGGGAGCTTTCGTCGCGCCGCGCAGCAGCTCGACGTCTCCAACGCGCTCGTCACGCGCTCCGTCGCGATGCTCGAGGCGCACCTGAATACACGCCTCATCAATCGCACCACGCGCAATCTCGCGCTCACCGAGGCAGGCCAGCGCTACCTCGAAGGCTGTCGTTGCGTGCTAGAGGAACTCGATCATCTGGAGCGCTCACTGGCGCACACGGAAAGCGAGCCGAGCGGCACGCTGCGCGTGGTGGCCGCGGGCGCGCTCTCGCTTGCCACGCTCACGCCGCTCATCGACGGTTACCGGCGTCTGTATCCGCGCGTGAACGTGCGCCTCACGCTCGCCGAACGGCCCGTGGATCTCATGGAAGACGGCTTCGACGTGGGCATCGTCGGCGCCACGCCCGCACGCAACGGCGAGTGCGTGGAGCGCGCGCTCGGCACCACGACATTCGTCCCCTGCGCGGCGCCCGCATGGCTCGCCGAACACGGCGAGCCGCATACGCCCGAGGAGCTCGCGCAATGCGCGGCGGTCGCGCTGCCTCCCGAGGAGCGCAGCGCGACGTGGCAGTTCGCGAAGCCCGGCGAGCGTGCACAGCAGGTCACGCTGCAGCCCGGCTACGCCGTCAACAACATGCTGATGGTGCGGCTCGCCGCGCTGGCCGGCATGGGCGTGGCGGTCGTGCCCGCGCCGCTCGTCGCCGACGACTTCACCGCGGGCACGCTGCGGCGGCTACTGCCCGACTACGACATCGACGATCCCGACGCCCGCATGTCCATCGTCTATCCGAGCCGCCAGTATTTGCCCGCGAAGACGCGTCGCTTCGTCGACTACACGGTCGAGCATTTCGAGCTTGCGCGTCATGGATCGCCCATGGCGGCGAATTCCAATGGCGCACCGAGTCGGCCGCTGAGCGTGGCGTGAGCACACAGCGGGCGGGCGTAGTGTGCTCACCCGATGGTTTGAGAACATGCTGCTTGCAAATGCGCCGTTAGCGAACATGCCGTTCGCGCGACAATGCATCAGAGCCGGGGCGAACTGCCGTCGACCGGAACCAGCAGGCCCCCGTCGCCCGCGCCGCACAGTTCGCGCAGCAATGCCGCCTCGCGCTCGTGCACTTCCACGGGTAGCCACAATGCCCCCGCCCAGGAGAGGTAGCGCGCGCGATGCTGGCCGTTGCGAAACGCCACTACCCCCTCGTGCGCAAGTCCGAGCCATCCGGCCAGCCCCGCCACGCGGCGTTTGCTGATCGTCACGTAGGGCATCTGCGGCACGCGCTCGTTGTCCGGATCGAGAAACTCGCGTATGCCGCGAATCTTGCCGCTATGCCAGTCGTCGACGGGCTTGAGCACGTAGTCGGTGTCGTCGCGGTCGGCACAGAGGAGCAGCTTTTGCAGATCGACGATCACGACGACGTGGCGCGTGCCGTCGGTCGTGAAGACGCGCTTGAAGCGCACATGGTCATACGCGTCGTGGTCGGGCAACGGGACTGTCCAAAGAGGTCCACAAGCGGGATACGGCGAGGAATCCGAAACGGAGGTGATGCTGGACATGGACGTCGATTGCATGCGTGCTTTTGGTGGAAACGTAGTTCAGGAAATGAAACCGGCCTAAGCTACGGATGAGCCATTAAATTTTTATGACGAATGCGGGGCGCATCGAGGACTGACACATGACGATCGAAACCTTCGGCGAGCACGTGCGTATCGAAAGCCAGGAACATCTAGCAATTGTCGTGCTCGACCGCCCGGCGCAGCGCAACGCCATCGACAGACCCGTTGCGACTGCACTCGCTGCCGCCTTTGGACGCTTCGAAGAAAATCCCGCATGGCTCGCGGGTGTGCTGTACGGCGCGGGCGGCACGTTCTGCGCGGGCGCGGACCTCACCGCGCTCGCCGACCCCGAACGCCGCAATGAAATTCGCGCGGACGGCAGCGGCCCGGGCCCGCTCGGCCCCACGCGCATGTCGCTCAGCAAGCCCGTAATCGCGGCGATTTCAGGCTACGCCGTTGCGGGCGGGCTCGAACTCGCACTGCTGTGCGACCTGCGCGTGGTCGAAGAAGACGCCGTGCTCGGCGTGTTCTGCCGCCGTGTGGGCGTGCCGCTCATCGACGGCGGCACGGTGCGCCTGCCGCGCCTGATCGGGCTGTCGCGCGCACTCGATCTGATCCTCACGGGGCGCGCGGTCGATGCGCAGGAAGCCCTCGCGTTCGGCCTCGCCAATCGTGTGGTCGCCAAAGGCGGCGCGCGCCAGGCCGCCGAGCAACTGGCCGCGCAACTCGCAGCGCTGCCCCAGGCGGCGCTGCTCGCGGACCGCCGCTCGGCGCTCGAACACAGCATGCTGCCCGACACTGCCGAGGCGTTGCGCCGCGAAGGCGCGCTCGGCTATCGCGCGGTGCTCGACGAGGGGCTCGCACTCGCGGCGCGCTTCGCGGCCGGCGCGGGCCGTCACGGCGAACCGCTCGATCCGCTGAAACAGAAGTGAGCTAAACAAAATCGCACGCGAACGTCGCGACAGCCGATTGACGTGTCGATGGCCACAATGCGCAGTGCTTGACGCTTGAAGGCGCGCGCCCGACCCACTACATTGAAATTGATCCGCGCCGCTGCCCCCGCCCCTGCCGCCATGTGTAATGACGCTGAGGACTGCTGCGTCGTCTAACGGCAATCTTCAGACGAACCGCCCCGGCGCCCCCTTCCCTGATGCCGCATCACGGGAGAGATCTCATGCCGACGGATCGAATCATCCGCTTCGCGGACTTCGAACTCGACGTCGAGCGGTACCAGTTGCGCCGAGAAGGTATGGAGGTCAAGCTGGAGCGGTTGCCGATGGATCTTCTGATCCTGCTTGCCTCGCGCCGCGGCGAGTTGATCTCGCGCGCGGACATCGTCGACCGGCTGTGGGCCGGCAGCCCCTTTCGCGACACCGACAACGGCCTGAACACGGCGATCCGCAAGATCCGCATCGCGCTCGCCGACGACCCCGCCAAACCGCGCCACCTCATCACCGTGAAGGGCAAGGGCTACCGGTTCGACGGCATCCTGCCCGAGCCGTCCGAGGCTCACGGTGCGTCGGCTGCCGCGCGCGACCCGCTAGCGACGCGCGAGAGCGAGCACGCGCCGCCCGCCGTACGCATGCTGGTGCTGCCGTTCACCAACCACACCGGCGACGCGAGCCAGGACAGCCTGTGCAGCGCCCTCGCCGATGAGATCTCGGTTACGCTCGGCGCGCTCAACCCCGAGCGCCTCCTCACGATCGCGCGCACCACGGCGGCGCGTTACCGCGCGACACAAAAGAGCATCGGCGAGATCGCGCGCGAACTGAAGCTCGACTACGTGCTCGAAGGCTCGCTCACGCGCGCGGGGCAGCAAACCCGCATCCTCACGCGTCTGATCCGCTGCGCCGACGAAGCGCAGATCTGGAGCCGCGCGCACGAAAGCGCCACGCAAGGCGCACTCGACATCCTCAAGGAAGCGGTCGCGGCGCTCGCCGAGAACCTGGCGACCACGCTTTCCGAGCAGCAGCGCACGCGCCTCGAGCGGCGCCTGCCTGTCAATCCCGCCGCGCACGACGCGTATGTGCGCGGGCGTTTCTTCTGGTATCGACGCGTGCATTTCGAAGCGGGCTTTTGCGCGCATCACGGCATCGACGGCGAAGACTTCGTGCGCAGCCGAACCTACTTCGAGTCCGCGCTCGAGCACGACCCGAGTTACGCACTCGGCTATACAGGCCTTTCGAACTACTACGGATCGACGGTTGTGCATGGCTTCGTCGCGCCCGACGACGGCTGGCCGGTTGCGCGCTCGCTCGCCGAAAGCGCGCTCGAACTCGACCCGGATCTGCCCGAGGCGCATCACGCGCTCGCGGCCGTGCGCTACTTCTACGACTGGGACTGGGACCAGGCCGAGGCCGGCTTCAAGGATGCCCTGCGGCGCAACCCGAGTTACCCGGAGGCGCATCGGCTCTATGCGCGCATGCTGGTGGCGGCGGGACGCCGCGCCGAAGGCGACGCCGCGATGGAGCGCGCCGAGCGCATCGATCCGCTGGCGTTCCAGGGCTCGCGCGCGTTCGGCATGGTGATGTCGGGCAGGCATGCGGAAGTCGTGAGTGAATATCTCGCGCCGGGGCACATGGACCATCCGCCGCTCGTCTATCAGTTGCTCGCTACGGCGTTCGAAGTGAAAAAGCTGTATGCGCAGGCCGTGGACGCCACCGTGGAGGCGCTCGAACGCTGCAACCAGCAGGCGCGTGCGACCACCATTCGCGCCCGCTGGGAAACGGGCGGCTATGACGCGGTGCTGCGCTGGTATCTGGAAGATCTGCTCGCGCGGCGGCGGGCGCGATACACCTCGCCGCTGCTCATCGCCGAGGCCCACGCGCGGCTCGCGCAGCCCGACGAAATGTTCCGCTGGCTCGAAACGGCGCTGGCCGAGCGCAGTTCGCGGCTATGCGAGTTGCGCACGAATCCATGGTTCGCGCCCTGGCGCCCGACGGGGCGCATGCGGCTCATCGAAAAACATATTGGCGGCGGCCCGACACGCTGAGCGTGGCGCAGATTGCGAGAGCGCGTCGGGTCGCCGTCCTGATGCCTGGGTCTCCCTGTCGACTCAGTTCCCGTGATAGAGCCCTTCGTTCAGCGCCTTCTGCTGGCCCGATTGCTCGGAGCGCACCAGGTCCTGATAGACCTGCGCGTGCGTGAGCGCCATCGGCGCGCCCGATGCGCTTGTCGACATCGGTGAGCCGCCCACGTCCTGCGCAGCCGGCGGTGTGCTGGCCTGTTGTGACGGGTCGTCGCTCTGCGATTGCGCCAGCGCGCTACCTGCGAATAAGGCGGCCGCTGCGGCCACCGCGATGCGTACTGTGGTCATCGTGTTCATGACATCGCTCCAGGAAGGTTACGCATATTCGGTTCCGTCATGCGCGGGACGGACGACGCGAGGGCGGCGACCGCCGGCGGGCGGGCCGGTGGGCGGACTGTTTCGCTCGTTGGATCGTGTGGGTATCGTGCTGCCCGCGAGCGCGTTGCGCCATGCACGTAACCTGTAGAAATCGTCAAGAAATATGAAGGAACGGTGAACGGAGTCCGGCAAGAAAAGCTGTTGTTTTCCCAACAGCTTTGAAAAGCGTGCCGTATGCGTTGTGTGGGGTTTCAGTACAATTCCGCGTTGACTTAAATAAAACGGCTTCGCGCTCAATGCCCGTCGCCGTCCTGCGCCGACCCCACGCCATGCCCCTGCCACTTCTCGCCCTTGCCGTTGCCGCTTTTGGTATCGGTACCACCGAATTCGTCATCATGGGTCTGCTGCCCGACGTCGCGCGCGACCTGAGCGTCTCGATCCCGGCGGCGGGCATGCTCGTCTCGGCCTATGCGCTCGGCGTGATGATCGGCGCGCCCATCGTCGCCATCGCGATTGCCAATGTGCCGCGCAAGCAGGCGCTCATGCGCCTGATCGGCATCTTCATCGTCGGCAACCTGTTGTGTGCGCTCGCCCCGAACTACTCGATCCTGATGGCCGCGCGCATCGTCACGGCGTTCTGCCACGGCGCGTTCTTCGGCATTGGCTCGGTGGTCGCGGCAGGGCTCGTCGCGCCGAACCGCCGTGCGCAGGCCATCGCGCTGATGTTCACGGGCCTGACGCTCGCTAACGTGCTGGGCGTGCCGCTCGGCACAGCGCTCGGCCAGATCGCCGGCTGGCGCACGACGTTCTGGGCCGTGACGGCCATCGGCATCCTCGCGGCGGCGGCGTTGCAGGTGTGCCTGCCCGCGAAGATCGAAATGCAGAAGGCGAGCCTCGTGCATGAGTTCGGCGTGCTGAAGAACCCGCAGGTGCTCATGGTGCTCGGCATGAGCGTGCTGGCCTCGGCCAGCCTCTTCGCGGTGTTCACCTACATCACGCCGATTCTCGAAGACGTGACCGGCTTCTCGCCGCATGAAGTCACGTTCGTGCTGCTGCTGTTCGGCCTGGGGCTCACGGTAGGCAGCACGCTGGGCGGCAAGCTCGCCGACTGGAAGCTCATGCGCTCGCTGCTCACGTTTCTCGCCATGATCGCCGTGGTGCTCGCCGCGTTCTCGCTGACCATGCACGACCCGATCGCGGCCATGGCGACGATCTTCGTGTGGGGCATCCTTGCGTTCGCGATCGTGCCGCCGCTGCAGATACTGATTGTCAACCGCGCGAGCGATGCGCCCAACCTCGCCTCCACGCTCAACCAGGGCGCATTCAATCTCGGCAATGCAGGCGGCGCCTGGATTGGGGGCGTCGCGATCAGCGCAGGCGCGCCGCTCACGGCGCTGCCGTGGGTGGGCGTGGTCACGGCTTTCGCAGCGCTCGCGCTCACACTGGTTTCGGCGCAGATCGACCGGCGCGCGCGCCGCCGTGTGGAGATTTCGGGGCCGACTTCCTGCGCCTGATGCTTTGCTCGATGCGGGCACAGGCGGGCGCGTGTTGCATTGAGGCGCGCGCGCTCAACCTGAGGCACGCCTGCGCCGCGATTTTCATGCGCACGTAGTAGCATCTCGCCCGATGAAAACCGTCCTCACCCGCGACTTTCTCGCGCTGATCCTGAGCGTGGCCGTGGTCGGTCTCGGCTCCGGCGCGACGCTTCCGCTCACCGCCCTCGCCCTCACCGACGCCGGCTACGGCACCGCCATCGTCGGCCTGCTCACTGCCGCCCAGGCGCTGGGAGGCCTTGCCGTCGTGCCGTTCACGGCATGGATCTCCACACGCTTCGGCTCGCGCCAGGTGATCGTCGGCTCGGTGCTCACCGTGGCCGTCGCGACCGCATTGATGCAGACAAGCGCCAATCTGTGGCTCTGGGCGCTCCTGCGCATGCTCTGCGGCGCGGCGCTCATGTTGCTCTTCACGATCGGCGAAGCCTGGGTCAACGAACTCGCCGACGACTCGAACCGCGGCCGCGTGGTGGGCATCTACGCGACCACGTTCACGCTGTTCCAGATGTCGGGCCCGGTGCTAGTGAGCCAGATCGCGGGCTATACCGCGTGGCGCTTCGCGATCTGCGGCGCAATCTTTCTCATCGCGCTGCCAATGCTCGCAGCGATCCGTTCGAATCCGCAGCAAACCGACATGCACGAGCCGCACGGGAGCTGGCGTCACGTAATGCCGAAGATGCCAGCGCTCATCATCGCCACCGGGTTTTTCGCGCTATTCGACACGCTCGCGCTGTCGCTGTTGCCGCTCTTCGCGATGGGTCACGGCATCGACACCGAAGTGGCCGTGCTGTTCGCCTCAGTCGTGCTGCTCGGCGACACGACCATGCAATTCCCCATCGGCTGGCTCGCCGACCGGCTCGGCCGCGAGCGCGTGCATGCGCTCATGGGCGTGATCGTCGCGGTGCTGCTGCCGCTGTTGCCTTTCGTCGTCGATACGCCCTGGCTGCGCTGGCCGCTCCTCTTCGTGCTGGGCGCGGCGGCAGGCTCCATTTATACGCTCGCTATCGTGGCGTGCGGCGAGCGTTTCGCGGGCGTCGCGCTCGTTTCCGCGAGTGCGCTCGTGAGCGCGGCGTGGAGCGCGGCGAGCTTCGCCGGCCCGGTCGTCACCGGCGCGCTGATGGAGCACGCGGGCCAAGACGCGATGCTGTGGGTGCTGTTCGCGGGCGCATTGGTGTTTCTCGGCGCGCTGCGCTGGGAGCGGACGCGAGGTTTGGCGCAAGCGCGCGCATAACGCGAGTACGCACGAAAAACCGCCGATGCGCCTTCAAAGCGCATCGGCCGTTTTGCTTGCTGAGTTCAGGCGTGGTTACTTCAGCGCCGGGAGGATCTTGCCGACGCAGGCACCCAACCCCACGCGATAGCCATCGCCCTGGCACCAGCCAGCGAGCGTGAGTTCGTCGCCGTCTTCGATGAAGCCGCGCGTGCCGCCGCTCTTCAGTTCGAGCGGATTCTTCGCGTTCCAGGTGAGTTCGAGCAGGCTGCCGAACGAGTCCGGCGTCGGGCCCGAGATCGTGCCCGAACCCATCAGGTCGCCCACGCGCGTGTTGCACCCCGCCACGGTGTGATGCGCGAGCTGCTGCGCCATCGACCAGTACATGTGGCGGAAATTCGTGCGCGCGATGGTCGTCGCCTCGGCCGCGCCTTCGGGCTGCATCCGCACTTCGAGCGCAATGTCGAACGCGTGGTCGCCCTCGTGACGCAGGTATTCGAGCGGCTGCGGTTCCTGCACCGGCTGCGCGACGCGGAACGGCTCCAGCGCGTCGAGCGTGACGACCCACGGCGAAATCGTCGTGGCAAATCCTTTCGAATTGAACGGCCCGAGCGGCACGTATTCCCATTGCTGGATGTCGCGCGCGCTCCAGTCGTTGAGCAGCACCATGCCGAAGATGTGGTCCTCGGCGTCTTCGCACGCGATCGGCTCGCCGAGCGCATTGCCGCGCCCGACGATGAAGCCCGTTTCCAGCTCGATATCGAGCTTGCGGCATGCGCCGAACACCGGACGATCCTGATCGGGCTGCTTCAACTGGCCCCTCGGGCGGCGCACCGGCGTGCCGCTCACCACCACCGACGACGCGCGGCCGTTGTAGCCGATCGGCATCTCGGACCAGTTCGGCAGCAGCGCATTCTTCGGATCACGAAACATCGAGCCGACGTTCGTCGCGTGCTCCTTCGACGAGTAGAAGTCGGTGTAGCCCGGAATCTGCACCGGCAGATGCAGTTTCGCGTCGGCGAGCTTCACGAAGGCGCGCTGGCGCAACGCCGCGTCGTCGCGCAGCGTGGCCGTTTCGCGCGCGAGCAGCGAAGAAAGCTGCACGCGCACGCTGCGCCACGTCTCGCGGCCAAGCGCGATGAAGTCGTTCAGCGCGGCACGCGCAAAGACGTCTTGCTGCGCATTCGCGGGCAGACGCAGCAGCCCGGCTTCGTGCAGCACCGCGAGGTCGGCCACGAGGTCGCCGATCGCGACGCCCACGCGCGCCGTTGCGTTGCCGGTATCGCTGAACACGCCGAACGGCAGGTTCTGGATCGGGAAATCGCACTGGGCGTCGTTCGCGCTCTCGACCCAGCTCTTGCGCTTCGCGTCGAGCGTCGCCTTGAGTTCGTCCGTCATGGTGCTGTTCATTGCTGCTCCGGATTGAAGTGTTTCGTGAGGCCTTGCCAGCACTCGTAGTAATGCGCCTGCAGCTGGCTCGTTTCGAGCGCGTAGCGCGTCGGACGGATCAGCGTGCGGGTCTCGAACATGAAGGCCATCGTGTCGCCGACCTTGTGCGGTTTGGTCGTGTCGGAGTTCGAGGCTTTTTCGAAGGTCTCGGCATCCGGGCCATGGCCCGACATGCAGTTGTGCAGGCTCGCACCGCCCGGCACGAAGCCTTCGGCCTTGGCGTCATACACGCCGTGCACGAGGCCCATGAACTCGCTCGCCACGTTGCGGTGATACCAGGGCGGTCGGAACGTGTTCTCGGCCGCGAGCCAGCGCGGCGGGAAGATCACGAAGTCGATCGAGTCGACCCCCGGCGTGTCCGTGGGCGCGTGCAGCACGAGGAAGATCGAGGGATCGGGGTGGTCGTAGCTGATCGAGCCGATGGTGTTGAAGCGGCGCAGGTCGTACTTGTAGGGCGCGTAGTTGCCGTGCCATGCCACCACGTCGAGCGGCGAATGGCCGATGTCGGCGCGCCAGAGCTGACCGCCCAGCTTCGTGACGAGTTCGAACTCGCCTTCGCGGTCTTCATAGGCGGCGACGGGCGTGAGGAAGTCGCGCGGATTCGCGAGGCCATTCGAGCCGATCACGCCGAGATCGGGCAGACGCAGGAGCGCGCCGAAGTTCTCGCAGATATAGCCGCGTGCTTCGCCGTCAGGCAAATCCACCGTGAAGCGCACGCCGCGCGGGATCACGACGATCTCGAAGGGCTCGACATCGAGCCGGCCCATCTCCGTGCGGATGGCAAGCCGCCCTTGCTGCGGGACGATCAGCAGCTCGCCGTCGGTGTTGTAGAAGAAGCGGTCGACCATCGGCCGGTTCGCCGCGTACAGGTGGATCGCGCAGCCGCTCATCGAGGCCGCGGAGCCGTTGCCCGACATCGTCACCCAGCCGTCGATGAAATCGGTCGGCTCCGTGGGCATGGGCAGCGCGTCCCAGCGCAGCTGGTTGGGCGGCGTGGGCGGCACGTCGCCGAAATCGGCGACGAGTCGCGGCGCGCCATTCACATCGAGGCGCGAGGCGACCGGCGCAAACGGCCGATGCACGGCGCCCGGACGGATCCGGTAGAACCACGTGCGGCGGTTGTGCGAGCGCGGCGCGGTGAATGCGGTGCCCGAGAGCTGCTCGGCGTACAGGCCATAGGCGCAGCGCTGCGGCGAGTTCTGGCCTTCGGGCAGCGCGCCCGCCAGCGCCTCGGTCGCGAATTCGTTGGCGAAGCCGCTCATATAGCCGTGCTGGACTTCGGTTGGGTCACGCAAAGGTGCGTTCATTGCTTGGTCTCTCCACGTTCTCGAGCGTGACATGACGTCATGCGATTTACGAATGGTAAAAGCAATTACGATTAGTGAAATTAGGCGTATACCCTGACGGACAGTCGGTGGCCTCCAGAATGTGGGCGAATGGTCGATAACGTTATGACCAAACAGTCCATCCGGGGCGGCTGCGGGCTGCTACCATCGGGTCATGCGACCCCGTGTGGGGCTCGCACTTCTCATCCGCTTCCCGCTACATCACATGATTGCTCCCACCATTCCCGAGCTCGTTGCCCGCGCCGCCGACCATCCGTTTCTCGGCGAGCATCTGGCGATGGGCACTGGCGCGCACGCTAAAGAGGCCGTGGCGCGGCGGCGCGGCGTGGAGCTATTGAGCGCCTACGAGCCGATTTACGACATCAGCGTGCACAGCGGGGCGCAATCGCTCACCGCCGATCTCGCGATGGCCTCGCGCTTTGGCGACGAACTCGGCTATCAGGCGGTCACGCTGCGCGAACAGGACGGCCAGCTCGCGCCCTGCGACGCATTCAGCGACACGCTCGACGATCCTGACCTCGTCGCGGTCGACCGCATGGTGCGCGCGCTGCACGCCATCAATTTTCTGGGTGGCCAGCAGCACGGGCTGCTCTTCCTGCGCGTGCACGAGCGCCTCCTGAAGAGCGTGAAGTACGACCATGGAAGGCATTTCTCGAACGTGCTGGTGTCGTTCGGGCTGAACCCCGGACGCATCGTGATCGAACTGCCGCCGGCGGCGGTCGCGCACCGCACGTTCCTCGGCTATCTCACGAAGAGCTATCAGCGGTACGGGTTCAAGGTGGCGGGCAATCTGCCCAATGCCGGGCAGATTCTTTCGGTGTCGGACGTGCCTCGGCCCGACTTCGTGAAGATGGATGCGGCGTCCGCGCTGCGCGATTCGATGGTCAAGCCGCTCGTGAGCTATGCGGCGCGGCTGCGCATTCCGCTGATTTTCAACCGCGTGACCGATGCGGCGCAGTTCGAGCAGTTGCAGCAGTACGACGTACGCTTCGTGCAGGGGCCGGTGTTCGCGGCCCAGGACAAGGTGATTTGACGATGTGAGGCAAGCAAGGCGCCGGGCGGAGCCTGTGCGGCCTTAGAGGCTGACGGGTTCCTGCTCCAACTCCACGCCGAAGCGCGCGAGCACGTCGCGCTGGATCGCCTCTGCGAGTTCGAGAATGTCCGCGCCGGTCGCACCGCCGCGATTGACGAGCACGAGCGCCTGACGCTCGTGCACCGCCGCGGCCCGCAGCGCACGGCCCTTCCAGCCGCACCGGTCGATCATCCAGCCCGCCGCGAGCTTCACGCGCCCGTCGGCCTGGTGGTACGAAACGATCTGCGGCTCGCGCACGACGAGCGTATCGAACTGCTGCGCTTCGATCACGGGGTTCTTGAAGAAACTACCCGCATTGCCGAGTTCGAGCGGGTCAGGCAGCTTCGCGCGCCGCACCGCGACCACAGCGTTGAATACGGCACGCGCATGCGGCGCCTCGCCGGCGTTGTGCTGGGCCAGCTCGCGCGCGAGATCGGCATAGCCCGCGTTGGCCTGCCACACCTTCGGCAGGCGGAACGTGACCGAGGTGATGACGAAACGATCGCGCCCTTCGCGCTTGAAGAAGCTGTCGCGATAGCCAAAGCGGCAGGCGCCCGCGTCGAACTCCACGGCTTTGCCGGTCGCCATTTCGATGGCCCGCACCGACACGCAGCGCTCGGCCATCTCGAGCCCGTAGGCGCCGATGTTCTGAATGGGCGCCGCGCCCACCGTGCCCGGAATCAGCGCCAGATTCTCGAGGCCCGGCATGCCCGCTTCGAGCGTCCAGGACACAAAATCGTGCCAGTTCTCGCCCGCAGCCGCTTCCACGTACCAGGCGTGGCCGTCTTCGTAGGCCACGCGCTTGCCGGTCAGCGCCATGAGCAGCACGAGACCGTCGAAGTCCCGCGTGAGCACGACGTTGCTGCCACCACCCAGCACGAGCATACGCAAGCCCTGGGCGCGGGGGTCGCGCACCGCGGCCGCAAGGTCGGCCTCGCTTTCGACGCGGCACGCGTAGCGCGCACGCACGTCGAAGCCAAATGTGTTGTGCGCGCGCAGCGCAAAGCCGGCGGCAAACCACACAGGTGACGTTGTAACGGGCGTTTGGACGACGGGCATCGAGAAAGAACGGAACACGGACAGCAGACTAAAAATGGCCCGAAAGGCCGCCGGGAGGCACCTGCGCACTGCTGACTCGCCTCCGGGCGGCGGCAAGCCGCCTTGGGCAAACGCAACGGCGCCGGTAGAATGGCGTCGGTCCGTGATTATAGCGAGTGCGCGAACCGCTGCCTGAAAATGCGTCTGTGGGCTGCGGAATACAGCTGCGACCCGCGGGCATTTGGCTTGCATGGTTTTTGCACCGCCGTTTGCGCACCTCGTACTTTTTGGAGAAAGCAATGCCATCGTTTGACGTCGTCAGCGAAGCCAACATGATCGAAGTAAAGAACGCCGTGGAGCAATCCAACAAGGAGATCTCCACACGCTTCGACTTCAAGGGCTCGGATTCGCGCGTCGAGCAAAAGGAGCGCGAACTGACCGCGTTCGCCGACGACGACTTCAAGCTCGGCCAGGTGAAGGACGTGCTCGTGTCGAAAATGGCCAAGCGCAATGTGGACGTACGCTTCCTCGACTACGGCAAGATCGAGAAGATCGGCGGCGACAAGGTCAAGCAGGTCATTACCGTCAAGAAGGGTGTGTCGGGCGACCTCGCAAAGAAGATCGTGAGGCTCGTGAAGGACAGCAAGATCAAGGTCCAGGCGAGCATCCAGGGCGACGCGGTGCGCGTGACGGGCGCCAAGCGCGACGACCTGCAAAGCGTGATCGCCATGCTGCGCAAGGACGTGACCGACACGCCGCTCGACTTCAACAACTTCCGCGACTAAGGCGGCAAGTCCAGCGTATTGCGGGGCGGCTCGGGCCGCCCCGTTTCGTTTCACACGTCGGCGCGCGCGCTCGCTTTCTCGCGCTCAGTCCGCCGTCACCACGAGCGGCATGAGCACCTCGCCGGTTTCCAGCAGTGTCTTGAGATTCGAGAGGATGCGCGGCCAGCCGCCCGACACCTTCTCGATGAAGACCGATCCCGGCCGCGCCATGTGGTGCGTAATCGTGAGCTTGACCGCGTGCTCCACGGGTTCGATGTCGATCGTGCAAAGTGAATCGCCCTCGGCATGGAGTTCGGCCAGGAACATGTTGCGCCAGCGCAGCACGAGCCGGCGCGGGGGATCGGCTTCGACCACCGCGCCCGAATCGGCAATGCGGCCGTCGGCGAAGCGCAGCGACCAGGGCGAGCCCGTTTGCCAGTCGCATTCGTGATGCATGCCGAACCAGTAGCGCTCGGTGAACTCGCGGCTCGTGAGCGCCGTCCACAACGCTTCCGGCGTGGTGCGGATGAACGTGACGTAGACGAACGTCGAGTCGCCGGCTGCACTGCCTTGCGTGTGCTTGTCGCTACTCATGGCTATCTCCTTCGAGTGATCGCTTGAGGTCGACGAGCGCACCCACGCGCTCGTGCTCGAACTTGCCAATCCAGCGTGCGACAATCTCGCCGATGGGGACCGGATTGATGAAATGCCGCTTCTCGCGCCCATGCCGCTGCGTCGCGACGAGGTTCGCCTCTTCCAGCACCGTGAGATGCTTCGTAACCGCCTGACGCGAGATGGCCAGCCCTTCGCATAAATCGGTCAGCGTCTGGCCGTTTTTTGCATGGAGGCGGTCAAGCAGTTGACGGCGGCTCGCGTCCGCCAGCGCGCGGAATACGGCGTCGTCGTTCATGCATTGATTATGCAACCACATGGTTGCATGTCAAGGTGAGAAAACGGCGCCGCAGCGCCGTCTTCCCGTTTCAACCGTACCTTCGCCTCAATCGAGCCTGAACTGGCCAACCGCATCCGCGAGATTGGCAGCCTGGCCACGCAGCGCCGCCGCGGCAGCCGTCGACTGCTCGACGAGCGCCGCATTCTGCTGAACCATCTCGTCGAGCTGGCTGACCGCCCGGTTCACCTCCTGGATGCCGCGCGTCTGCTCACCGGCGGCATTGGTGACCTCGGCGATGATGGTCGTCACGTTCGCGACATTCGACACGATCTCATCCATCGTCGAGCCGGCGCGGCGCACGAGCTGCGAGCCCGAAGTCACGCTGGAAACGGTCGATTCGATCAGCGCCTTGATTTCGCGCGCGGCCTGCGCGCTGCGCTGGGCCAGGCTGCGCACCTCGCCCGCCACCACTGCGAAGCCGCGGCCCTGCTCCCCGGCGCGCGCCGCTTCCACGGCGGCGTTCAACGCCAGAATGTTGGTCTGGAACGCGATGCCGTCGATCACGCCGATGATGTCCGCGATCTTGACCGACGCCTTCTCGATATCGCCCATCGTGTGCACCACGTCGCCAATCACCGAGCCGCCGCGCGAGGCTGCCTGCGAAGCCGTGGCCGCCGTCACGTCCGCCTGCTGCGCCGCGTTCGCCGATTGCGCGACCGTCGCCGTGATCTCCTCCATCGAAGCTGCCGTCTCTTCGAGGCTCGCTGCAGCCGATTCGGTGCGGCCCGACAGGTCGACGTTGCCCGCCGCGATCTCGTCGCTCGCGGTACGCACCGACTCGCTCGCGTCGCGGATGTGGCGCATCACGTCGCGCAGCTTGTCCATGAACGCGTTGAACGAGCGCGCGATCTGCGCGACTTCGTCGTTGCCCACGGCGGGCAGGCGCTTCGTCAGATCACCCTCGCCGATGCTGATCGCGTCCATTGCGTCGCGCACGCGCGAGAGGCGCTGGAACGATACGGCGGTCGCGGCTGCCACGATCGCCGCAGCCGCCACCGCGATCACCACGAGCGCGATGAGCGACGCCGTGAGCAGCGAGCGCATGGCCGCCGTCGCATCGGCGCGGTCGAAAGCGACGACCACGCGCCAGTCGGTACCCGGAATCGTTTGCGCACGCATGAGCTTGATGTCGCCCTTCACGTCCACCTTCAACGGCTCGCTCGCCGCGAACAGCGTGTTCAGGCGATCGCCGGCGAGCTCGGGCGCGAGGTCCGCGACGGGTTTGAGCGTGAGCTGTGCGTCGGGGTGCGCAACGATCGCGCCGCTCGCGTCGACGAGCATGCCGAAGCTCGCCGGCGTCGGATGAATCGAGCGGACGTTGGCAATCACGTCGTCCATCGCCACGTCGCCGGAGATGACGCCCTTCACGGCGCCGTCGCGAATCACCGGCTCCGCGAACGCCACCACGAGCTTGCCCGTGCCCACGTCCACATAGGGCGGCGTGACGACCGCCTTGCCCGCCGCAACGGCCTGCTTGTACCAGGGGCGCCCGGTCGGGTCGTAGTCGGCCGGGATGCCGGTGGCGTCGGAGAACTTCGCCGTGCGGTCGGCATAGCCCACGTAGACGTTCGTGAAACCGCCCGCTGCCGCGATCTGCTTGAGCGCCGGCACAGGATCCGGCGCGAGCACGGCGTCCTGGAGCGAGTCGATCATCCGCACGTGCGTCGCGACCCAGTCGGCAATACCCTGCGTGTGGCTTTCTTCGAGCGCCGTGAGCGTGCTGTCGATCGAATCCTTGTTGTGCGAGTTGGCGACGAAATAATTGAGCGCCGTATTCGCGGCAAGCGCGCCCACGACAATGACGACGCATAGCGCGACGATGCGCGCGCGGATGGTGGAAAACATGGGGGATTGCCGTGTGGGATAGAAGGAGGGAAGCCGCAAAAGCCTGATCTGGGACTATCAGGGATTACGGCACGCCACACGGCGTTCTTGAGGGCGCACCGTAGCAGACGCGCCATTAATCGCCCACTTACCGGAAGATGGCAGACGATAAGCGAAATTGTCAGACTATTCGATTGCAGTGGCGAAGCCCTTTTTGCGATCTACTTGCCGGCGCCGGCCGCCTTCTTCTCGCCGATGCGGCTTTCCTTGCCCGCGATGAGCTTGGAGATGTTCGCGCGATGCCGCCAGAACAGCAGCACGCTCATGGCGAGGATGGCGAGCGCGACGATGCGCGGGCCGAACATGAACACGTAGTAGAGCGGCGCGAACACGGCAGCCGCCAGCGCCGCGAGCGACGAGTAGCGCGTGAAGAACGCGACGATGAGCCACGTGGCGAGCGTGGCGGCACCGAGAATCGGATTCACGGCGAGCAGGACGCCGGCCGCGGTGGCGACGCCCTTGCCGCCCTTGAAGCGGAAGAACACCGGATACAGGTGGCCGAGGAACACGGCGATCGCGGCGAGCGCGACGGCGGCGTCGCCCAGACCGTAACGCGGGCCGAAGTGCGCGACGAGCCAGACGGCCAGCCAGCCCTTGAACGCATCGCCGATCAGCGTGAGGATCGCGGCCTTCTTGTTGCCGCTGCGCAGCACGTTGGTCGCGCCGGGATTGCCGGAACCGTAGGAGCGCGGATCGTCGAGGCCCATGAAGGCGCTCACGATCACGGCGAACGAAACCGAGCCGATCAGATAGGCGAGAACGGCGACGAACAGGTTGTACATGCACGAAACCCGGAGGAAGTGGAACGATGCGCGCCGGGAGCAAGCGATGGTCATCGCCGCCCGGCAACGCGCGACGGCGCTCATTCTACCGAAGCGCGGGCGCGCCCTGCCCGCGCAGGCGGCATAAGCACGCACGAACCAGGGTAAATCAGGGAAGCAACGGGAACCGGCGGAAGCGTCCAGTCACCGTTCGCCGTGCGCTATTCGACGCTTGCGCACTGCACCGGCTTCGCGTTCAGGAGCGTCGTGAGCACCGCCGGGGCAAGGCTCACGAGATAGCCGCGACGGCCCCCATTGAGCCAGATCTCGTCGAGTTCGAGTATGGTCGACTCGACATACACAGGCATGGCTTTCTTGGTGCCGAAGGGCGATGTGCCGCCCACCAGGTACCCCGAATGACGGTTCGCGACGTCGGGCTTGCAGGGCTCGATACGCTTCGCGCCGATCTGCCGCGCGAGATTCTTCGTCGACACCTTGCGGTCGCCATGCATCAGGACGATGAGCGGCTTCGCGTGCTCGTCCTCCATCACCAGCGTCTTGACGACGCGATGCTCGTCCACGCCGAGCTGGCGCGCGGACTCTTCCGTGCCGCCATGCTCGACATACTCGTAGGGATGCTCGCCGAACGCGACGCCCGCGCGGCGCAGCATTTGTGTGGCGGGCGTTTCGGACACGTGTTTCGTTTTGCTCATCGGCGCATTGTAATCGCACGGTCTGCAACGATCGCTTCAACCTCACCCGCGCGGATGATGCTTCTCGTGCAACAGACGCAGCCGCTCGCGGGCCACGTGCGTATAGATCTGCGTGGTGGAAATGTCGCTATGGCCGAGCAGAAGCTGCACGACCCGTAGGTCCGCGCCGTGATTGAGCAGGTGCGTGGCGAACGCGTGGCGCATCGTATGCGGCGAGAGCGGCGCATGCACGCCGGCCGCCGCCGCGTGGCGCTTGATGATGTGCCAGAACTGCTGGCGCGTCATGCCTTCGGCGCGCGCGGTCACGAACAGCGCGTCGGCCGTGCGTGCGCCGAGCAGCGCCGGCCGCGACTCGCGCAGGTAGCGCTCGATCCACGCGTGCGCCTCCTCGCCAAACGGAATGAGCCGCTCTTTGGAGCCCTTGCCGAGCACCCGCACGACGCCTTCGTTCAGGCCCACCTCGACCGTCTTGAGCGTGACGAGTTCGGTCACACGCAGGCCGCTCGCGTACATCAGTTCGAGCATCGTGCGATCGCGCAGGCCGAGCGGCGTCTCGACATCGGGCGCGCCCAGCAGTGCCTCGACTTGCGCCTCGCTCAACGTCGACGGAAAACGCGGCGCCTGCTTTGCCGAGCGGATGCGCACGGTCGGGTCCGTATGCACGCGCTGCTCGCGCAGCGCCCAGCCGTAGTAGCGGCGAAACACCGAAAGGCGCCGGTTCGCTGAAGTGGATTTATCGTCCTTGCGACGCGCGCTATAGGCAAGCAAATCGTCTTCGTGGGTCGTATCGAGCGAATTGGAGCGCTCGCTCGCGAGCCATTGCGCGAAGAGGCGCAAATCGCGCCGGTAGGCGTCGAGCGTGTTGCGCGAGAGGCCGTGCTCGAGCCACATGGCGTCGCAGAACGTGTCGATGGCGATGAGGCTCGATGCCAGCGCTTCGGCGGCGGCGGGGCCGAGCGCCTGCTCCACTTCGTCGGCGGCATCGCTTGAGTCAAGCGGCGGCGGATTCGTCGTCATCGTCATCGTGTCAGCGCAGTTGAAATCGGTTCGACGTGCATTCGTGGGCAAGCAGCCAGCGCTTCACGTCGCGAAAGAAGCCTTCGCCGCCGTGATGCGCGAAGCCGCCGAGGCCGCTCGCCGACACCACGCGATGACACGGAATCACGAGCGGAAAGGGATTGTCGCCGCACGCCTGGCCCACGGCGCGCGGGCTCACGTCGCCGATGCGCTTCGCGAGTTCGCCGTAGGTCAAGACTTCGCCCGCTTCGATTGCGCAGATGCCGTCCCACACGCGCCGCTGGAACTCGGTGCCGAGCGGTGCGAGCGGCAGGTCGAAGCCGGCGTCGGCGTCCTCGAAATACTGCTCGATCTGAACGGCTGCGCGGGAAGCAAGCTCACAATCGGGCTCGACGCTCGCCGTCTGTCCCGGCAGATAGACGATCTCGCGCAGCGCTTGCCCGACGGTGCGGATGCCGACCTTGCCGAATGGCGCGTCGATCACTGCGTTGAACATCGTCGTCTCCTTCGTGCGCGAACGTTGCACGCCATGGTGCCGCGTTGTGCGCGCGATTTCCAGCGCGCCGTCGTTCAGTTTCAGGTCCATGCCAGCCTCTGCCGTTTTCATCCGCATCAAGCCGCTTCGAGCGCCCACAGCACATGCTCGCGCACGAGCGCCGACTCGTCATGCTCGCGCCCGCGCAACGCCTGCACGATCGCAGCGCGCGCGGCGTCGCGGGCGCTATCCGCGCCTTCATGCGTGGCGCGCAGCGCATTGCCCATCGCCACCGCGATATTGCGCGACCAGCTTTCGTAGCCGATGCGCCGTATCGCGCTGCCCCGCATGCGCTCGTCGAACTGCGCCGCGCTCCAGCCGAACAGCTCGACGAGACTCGCGCGATCGAGCCCGTGGCGCACGTCGAAATCGGCCACGGGTGCGGCCTTCGCGAACTTGTTCCATGGGCACACGAGCTGGCAGTCGTCGCAGCCATACACACGATTGCCGATCAGCTCGCGCAGTTCCAGGGGAATACTGCCCTTCAATTCGATCGTGAGATAGGAGATGCAGCGGCGCGCATCCACGCGATACGGGCCGGTGATCGCCCCCGTCGGACACGCGTCGATGCAGCGCGTGCAACTGCCGCAATGCGCGCCAGGTGTTTCGGGCGCGGCCCTGGCCGGGTCGTCGGCGTCGGCAGGCAGCGGCACGTCCACGTAGATCTCGCCGAGAAAGAAGAGCGAGCCCGCGTCGCGCTGCAGGAGCAGCGTGTGCTTGCCGCGCCAGCCCACGCCCGCCTTCTGCGCAAGCTCGACTTCGAGCACCGGCGCGGAGTCGGTGAACACGCGAAAACTGAACTGGCCGATCTCGGCCTCGATGCGCTCGGCAAGCTGCTGCAGCCGCGCGCGCAGCACTTTGTGATAGTCGCGGCCGCGCGCGTAAATCGACACGACGGCGGCGTGCGGGTCGGCGAGACGCGCGTGCTCGCGCAGACGCCAGTCGGCGTGAATGCTCTCGTGGGCAACGTCCGTGCCAATTTCGTTGCCAACCGCAGCGCCAGCGCTCCCGCTGCGATCCGAGCCGCCTTGCGAAGCACTTTCGTGCGTCTTTCCCGCTGCATTCGGCGCGAGCGTATCGATGGGCAAATAGGCCATGCGTGCGGTAATCACGCGTCGCGTGCCGGCCACAAGCTCGGCGGGCCGCGCGCGTTTCATCCCATGTTTGGCCATATAATCCATCTCGCCGTGGCAGCCTGCTTCGAGCCACGCGGCGAGGCCCGCCTCGGCATGGGAAAGGTCGGTGTCACTAATACCGATCGCACCGAACCCCAGCTCGCGCCCCCACGTCCGGATGCGCGCCGCGAGCGCGGCGAGCGCCGCCTCATCGAGCGGCATGGCCTGCCCGGCAGCAGGCGCAGTCGAATCTCGCGGCGCCTGAACGGACGTTGGGTCGAACGCCTCCGAAGACGCGCGCGCATCCTGCGCGGAGTTGGAAGGGGAATGCTTGGGGTTCATCACGCCATTTTACGAGAATGCCCGACAGCCCCGGTCACGACCACGCGCCGCTTTCGCTTGATCCATCCGCCGCCGTTCTCCTCGAACGCCGTTTCGATCTCGCAGACGCCGACGCCACCGACGCCTTCGGCGCACGCTTTGCGCACGCGCTCGATTCGCTGCGCGCAAAAGTTGCACAAACGAGCGCGCAAAATCACGACGCACCGCCCTTTCACGGTCTGCACGTGCAGCTGCACGGCGACCTCGGCGCGGGCAAGACCTCGCTCGTGCGCGCCACGTTGCGCGCGCTCGGCCACACGGGCCGCGTGCGCAGCCCCACCTACACGCTCGTCGAACCGTACACGATTACAACGCCCTGTGGGGAACTCCAGCTTTATCACTTCGATCTGTACCGTTTCAGCGATCCGGCCGAATGGGCCGACTCGGGCTTTCGCGAATATTTCGCGCAAGATGCGGTGTGCCTCGTCGAATGGCCGCAACGCGCGGGCGGCCTGCTTGGCATACCCGATCTCGTGTTCTCGCTGGAGCCGGATGCAAGCGGCGAAGGCCGCGTGCTCACCGCATACGCATACAGCGCATCAGGAAAGGCATGTCTAGAAAGATGTTAATCAAACCGTTCCGCTCGATCGAATCGGCCGCCACCGCCACGCACAACTGGCGTCGCCGGCAGATTCTGAAGGCGGGCGCCTCCACGCTCGTGCTCGGTCTTGCCGTGCCGCGCCTCGCGTGGGCCACGTCGGTCGTCGGCGTGCGGGTGTGGCCCGCGCGCGACTACACCCGCGTCACGATCGAATCGGACCAGCCGCTGCAGAACACGCAGCAATTGCTGCAGGGCCCCGATCGTCTCGTCGTCGATCTCACCGGACTCGATCTCGACGACGCGCTCAAGAACCTCGTCTCCAAGATCACGCCGAACGATCCGCAGATCCAGGCCGTGCGCGTGGGCCAGTACCAGCCGCACGTGGTGCGCATGGTGTTCGACCTCAAGGGCGGTGTGAAGCCCCAGGTGTTCACGCTTGCCCCTATCGGCTCGTACAAGTACCGGCTCGTGTTCGACCTTTATCCGGCGGTCGCGCCCGACCCGCTCATGGACCTGCTCGCGCAAACCGAGCGCAAGCAGCAGCAGCTCGACGCGCACGAAGCGATGAAGGACAGCGCGCCGCCTTCCACGCCGCCCACGCTCGCGGGTCCTAATACGCCGCCCGCGCACGACAACAGCGACGCATTCTTCGAGCGTTACGCGCAGAACGACGCGGGCACCGCGCCGAGCACGCCGCGTTCCGCGCCCCCCGTGGTTTTGCCGCGTGCGCCGAAGCCTGCTGCGCCGAAGCCGCCCGTCGTCGCCCAGCGCAACAGCGACGACGACAATGCCAGCGCCGACGACAACTACGGCTTCACCGCGCCGAAGTCCACCAGGGGCGGCACCACGCGCCTGTTGACGGTCGCGATCGATCCGGGCCACGGCGGCGAGGACCCGGGCGCGATCGGCAGCGCGGGCACCTACGAGAAGCACGTCGCGCTCGACATCGCGAAGAAGCTGCGCGCGAAGATCGACGCCCAGCCCAACATGCGCGCGATGATGACGCGCGACGCCGACTTCTTCGTGCCGCTGAACGTGCGCGTGCAGAAGGCGCGCCGCGTGGGCGCGGACCTGTTCGTCTCGATTCACGCCGATGCGTTCACCACACCCGAAGCGCGCGGCTCGTCGGTGTTCGCGCTGTCGGAGCACGGCGCGACGAGCGCCGCGGCGCGCTGGATGGCGAACAAGGAGAACTCGTCGGACCAGATCGGCGGCATCAGCGTGCAAACGGCCGACGCCGCGGTGAACCGCGCGCTCTTCGACATGTCGACGACGGCGCAGATCCGCGACTCGCTGCGTTACGGCGGCTTCGTGCTCAACGAGGTCGGCGAGATCAACAAGCTGCACAAGGGCTCGGTCGAGCAGGCGGGCTTCGCGGTGCTCAAGGCACCCGACATTCCGTCGATCCTCGTGGAGACCGCCTTCATCAGCAATCCCGAAGAAGAGACCAGGCTCAACGACGACGCCTATCGCGACAAGATGGCGAACGCGATTCTCAAGGGCATCCGGCGCTATTTCGCGGCCAATCCGCCGCTTGCGAAGAGCCGCATGACCTGAGTGCCGAGTGCGGCATCTGGCGGCTTCAGCAGCGCCGCGCAAGCCTTCGGGCTCGCGCGGCGTTTTTCATTCGGAGCAGGATGGTTACGAGCGCACGGCCCCGAGGCGCTGCTTGACCCAGCCCCCGAACACGTTGACGGCGAGGCCGCCCATCACGAGCACGGCGCCGCCGATCTCGGCCGCGGTCAATTGCTCGCCGAGCAGCAGCGACGCCGAGGCGAGCCCGACAATCGGCACGAGCAGCGAAAACGGCGCCACCTGACTGGCGGGATACTTCGAGAGCAGGCGGCTCCAGAGGCTATAGCCGATGAGCGTCGCCACGAACGCGAGATAAAAGATCGCGCCCACCGACGTCATGCCGATGCCCGAGAGCGCGGCCACAATGCGCTGCGGACCTTCCATCGAGTACGAGAGCACGAGAAACGGCAGCGGCGGCACGAGGCTCGCCCACACCACGAGGCCGACAAGATCCACCTTGCCCACCTTCTTCGTGACGATATTGCCGAGCGCCCACATGCAGGCCGCACACAGCGTGAGCACGAAGCCGGCGATGGTCATCCCCTGAGCGCCACCGCCCATCGACTGCAAGCCGATCAGTGCGAGCCCGCCTGCAGCGATCAACAAGCCGATGACGTTCTGCGCGTGAAAGCGCTCACGCAGAAACACCGCCGCAAAACCGAGCGTGAAGAACGCCTGCGCCTGCAGCACGACCGAAGCGAGGCCCGCGGGCATGCCCACATACATGGCCGTGAAGAGGAACGCGAACTGGCCGAGCGAGATGGTCGCGCCGTAGGCCAGCAGCCAGCGCAGCGGCAATTGCGGGCGCTTCACGAACAGCACCGCGGGAAAAGCCGCCAGCATGAATCGCAGCGCGCCGAGCAGGAGCGGCGGCACGCCGTGCAGCCCCACCTTGATCACGACGAAATTCACGCCCCACGCGAGCACCACCACCAGCGCAAGCAACAAGTCCTTCGGCGACATCCCTTTCCCCCCTTTTTGCGTCATGCCTGTTCTTCGAAGCGGCGATCTTACCGCCTCGCGCCGCTTCGTGACGCCCCGCGCCGTGCCGCCAGCGCCGGGCCGTTGCCTTGGCCGCACGCCGGGAAAGCCGGCGTTAGAATGAGCGCCAGCCTCGCGCGCGGCGTGCCCGCGCGCCGACTTCGACGATAACCCGCGCCGTACGACTCATCCAGGAAGCATCATGTCCTCATCGATCAAAGCGGTTCTCAAGCCTCATCAACGCGACATCGGCAATCTCTATGTGCGGCGCGTGCTGCCCGCGCTCGCTGCTCGCCTCGTCGGTCCGTTCATCTTCTTCGACCACATGGGCCCCGCCACGCTCGCGCCAGGCTCGGGCGTGGATGTGCGCCCGCACCCGCATATCGGGCTCGCCACGGTCACGTATCTCTTCGACGGCGCGCTGATGCATCGGGACAGCATCGGGTCCAGCCAGAAGATCGTGCCCGGCGACGTGAACTGGATGACGGCCGGGCGCGGCATCGTCCACTCGGAGCGCACGCCCGATGAGGACCGCGCCACCGGCCTCACCATGCACGGCATCCAGACCTGGGTGGCGCTGCCGCTCGATCATGAAGACACGGAACCGTCGTTCTTCCATCACACCGCCGCCACGCTGCCCGAAATCGAGCGCAACGGCGTCACGATGCGCGTGATCGCGGGCACGGCGTTCGGCGCGACCTCGCCGGTCGAGACCTTTTCCGGCACGCTCTACGTCGCCGCAGATTTCGCGCCGGGCAGCGCATTCGCGCTCGACGCGGAGCACGAAGAGCGCGGCGTCTATCTCGTGGAAGGCGATCTGGCGATCGACGGCACACCGCTCGAACAGCACACCATGGCCGTGCTGGTGCCGGGCGAAACCGCCACCCTCTCGAGTGCGAACGGGGCACGCGTGATGCTGCTCGGCGGGGAAAAGCTCGAAGGCGAGCGCTTCATCGAATGGAACTTCGTGGCAAGCTCGCGCGAAAAGATCGAAGCCGCGAAGGAGGCCTGGACGCGCCAGGAAATGGGGCATGTTCCCGGCGAAACGGAATGGATTCCGCTGCCGGAAAAGAAGCCACGCTAAAGGCTAACGGCTCGCCGCTTTCGGAGGATGATTGAAACCAGGGCGTTTCGTCCCCAACTAGCGACATAACGGTTATCTCAACGAGGACGCAATGGACACCACTCTCGCCACTTTCGAAAAAGACGTGATCGAAGCGTCGGCGCTAGCGCCGGTGCTGGTCGACTTCTGGGCACCCTGGTGCGGCCCTTGCAAGAGCCTCGGCCCGATGCTCGAAAAGCTCGAGGCCGAGTACGCGGGCAAATGGAAGCTCGTGAAGGTGAACGTCGACGAGAATCAGGAACTCGCCGCGCACTTCGGCGTGCGCAGCATTCCGCACGTCGTGGCGTTCGCGGACCGTCAGGCGGTCGATCAGTTCGTGGGTGTACTGCCCGAAGGCCAGCTGCGCCAGTTCCTCGACGGGCTGATCCCCGACGGCGCCGACGCTGCGCGCCGCGCCGCGCAGGAAGCGCTGGCCGAGGGCCGCCGCGACGAAGCCTATGAAGCGCTACAGGCCGCGCTCGCGTTCGATCCGGGCAACGACGAAGTGCGCATGGACCTGATCGAGATGCTGCTCGCCGACAACCGCGCCGACGACGCACAAAAGGAAGTCGAGCTGCTCTCGCCCAAGACCACGCAGGGCATCGACGCGCGCTTCAATGCGCTCAAGACGCGCCTCGACGCGCTCGACGCCGCCGCCGACCTGCCGCCCACCGATGCGCTCGAAGCCCAGGTCGCCGCCAACCCCGGCGACCTCGAAGCGCGCTTCGATCTGGCGAACGCGCTGATCGCGCGGCGCAAGTACGCGGGGGCGCTCGAGCATCTGCTGGAGATCGTCAAGCGCGACCGCGCCTTCCGCGACGACGTGGGCCGCAAGACCATGCTTTCCGTGTTCGATCTCGCGGCGCATCAGCCGCAGCTCGTGAGCGAGTGGCGGCGCAAGCTCAGTGCAACGCTGAACTGATATCGAGCGGCCGAGGACGCCGCGGGCGTCCTCGCCTTGCGTTCAGTCGGCTACGCCTGCTGGACCCGACCATACTGGTCGTCGAAGCGCACGATGTCGTCCTCACCGAGATAACAGCCCGACTGCACCTCGATGATCTCGAGCGCGGTCTTGCCCGGATTCTCGAGCCGGTGCGTCATGCCAAGCGGGATATAGGTCGATTCGTTTTCGGAAAGCAGGAGCACCTCGTCGCCACGCGTCACGCGCGCCGTGCCGCGCACCACGGTCCAGTGCTCCGCGCGGTGGTGATGCATCTGCAACGAAAGCCGGCCGCCCGGCTTGACAACGATGCGCTTGACCTGAAAGCGCTCGCCCTGATCGACCGAGTCGTACCAGCCCCACGGGCGCTCCACGCGCCGGTGCTGCCGCGCCACCTCACTGTGTTGCGCCTTGAGCCGCGTGACCACCGCCTTGACGTCCTGAACGCGGTCCTTCGCGACGACGAGCACGGCGTCCGCCGTCTCGACCACCACCATGCCCCGCACGCCCACGCAGGCAACGAGCCGCCCGTCCGAATGCACGAAGGTATCCGTCGCATCCTCGAACAGCACGCGCCCGCGCGCGACGTTGCCCTTCTCGTCCTTCTCCGAGACTTGCCACAGGGCATCCCACGCGCCGACGTCCGACCAACCCGAACGAAGCGGTACGACCACGCCCGCGAGCAGCGCGTTCACGCCGACCGACTCCATCACCGCGTAGTCGATCGAATCGGACGGACAGGCGGCGAGTGCATCGCGGTTCAAGTGGACGGTGCCGTCAGTGTCGACGGAGGCATTTTCGAAGGCCGCCGCGCACTGCGCCGCGATGAGCGGCCGGCTGTGCGCGATCGCCGAGAGCCAGACCGATGCGCGCACAACGAAAATCCCACTGTTCCAAAGATAGTTCCCCGAAGCAACATAGCTTGCAGCGCGCTCGGCATCCGGCTTCTCGACAAAATGCTCGATGCTGCGCGCGCCGCTGCTGCCGAGCGGCAAACCCGCGCCGATGTAGCCGTAGCCCGTTTCGGCGCGCTGCGGCGGCACGCCAAGTGTGACGATGGCGCCGCGCGCCGCGTGTGCCACCGCTTCTTCGAGCGCGGCGGCAAACGCGGCGCCATCGGCGATCAGATGATCAGCGGGCATGGCAACGAGCACGGGGTCGCCGTCGCGGCTCGCGGCGAGCGCCACCGCCGTCAGCGCGGGCGCCGTGTTGCGCGCGAGCGGTTCGAGCACGAAGCGAGCGGCCAAGCCGCTGCGACCAAGACGGTCAGCGGTCAGATGGCGCAAGTCCTCGCTGCTCACGACGAATGGCGCAGCTTTGCGAACCGCTGTGTGCGCTTCAGGCAGCGGGGCGCCGGCGTGCAGGAACATGCCGTCGAGGCGCCGTACAGTCGCCTCGAGCAGCGACTCGCCATCGAGCAGATCGATCAGTTGCTTGGGACAGTGTTCGCGCGAAAGCGGCCATAACCGCGTGCCGGAACCGCCCGCCAGCACGACGGGCTGAACGACGAGTTCAGCGTCACCTTCGCTGATCGCGGCTATCAGGCTGGCAGATGTCACATCGTTGTTCATTTGTGTCACTCCCCCCGAAGTCATGCACCGAGTCTCGTTATTGGTTGGCGTACGGGTGACATTTGAACAATACGTATCGCGCGAATCTGTACGCGCAGCCACATTGAGCGCTCGGTGCGCCAGGAATATTTTCCTTGCGGTGCAGGTCTGCTCATCGCGCGGTCATCGTTATGTGCGGCAACGCACGAAGCGCGAAGATGGCCGCGCAAGGTGATGTTTCACATCCGAACGTTTTTGCGACAGTGTCGGTAGCCCCCCAACAGAAGTGGATCAACACCGCATCGCAACAAAGGCAGGCGCACAACGCGTTCGCGGCGATGGCCCGACGATGTTTCAGCGAGGACTCATTTCCGCGCATCCGTCTGACGAGCGAAAGTCGCTATATAAATCAAGGCGTTGGCAACAACAAACTCTTGCGATTTCGCAAATGGCGCCGCGCTGGCGCAGTACAGAACTGAAACAATAATGCGACTTTGCGTCGCCCCGGAAATAGCTGGCGCGACGCCAGGCCGCAAGCGTCCTCACTTTCGCGGCTGCTGGCACAACCCCTGCTAAGTAGAGTTCACCGCACAGGCGTAGATGCCGACAAACGAGATCGCAAAACGCTAGTGGGGCTTATGGGGCCGGCGCAACGAACGTATAGCCGAACGGGTAGCGGCGATAACAAAAAATTCGGCAGCCGGAAGCAGAAAAAACAGGAGGCGGCACACGCCGCTTTACGCGAGGACCGATCATGTTGACCCTTCAATCCGATTTGCACGGCAATCATCTGCTTGGCGCACTTCCGTCAAACGAGTGGCAGGCGTTGGCGCCGCATCTTGAACTCGTTCAACTGCGCACTGAACAGCTGCTTTGCGATTGCGGCCAGCGTATTCATCACGTGTACTTTCCGACGACCGCTGTCATCTCGATGCTCACGACAATGGAAGACGGCAGTTCCGTCGAAATTGCAGCGGTGGGCCGGGAAGGCATGACCGGCGTGCCTGTGCTGACCGGTGGCGAAACGATGCCGAACCGCGTGCAGGTGCAAAGTTCGGGCTTCGCGTACCGTATCAGCGCACAGGCGCTCAAGCAGCAGTTTGCGCGCTCGGACCTCCTGCGTCGCGTTACGCTGCTTTACATGCACGCGCTGCTCACGCAGATCGCTCAGACGGCCGCCTGCAACCGCCACCACTCGCTGAGCAAGCAGCTGTGCCGGTGGCTGCTGATCGAAGTGGATCGCGTCGACTCCAACGATCTGAGCGTGACGCAGCAACTGATCGCCGACATGCTCGGCGTGCGCCGCGAAGGCGTCACGGAAGCAGCCGGCAAGCTGCATGACGAAGGTCTGATCCATCACAGCCGCGGCAAGATCCGTGTACTCGATCGCAAGCGCCTCGAAGCGCGCGCATGCGAGTGCTACGGTCTCGTGCGCCGCGAGTTCGATCGCCTGCTCCCGCGCCTGCACGAAGCGGAAGCGGTCGAATAAGGCGGCCGACGCGCGCGGTTCGTTCGCTTTCCACCTCGATACGAAAGCGTGCCTAAAAGGCACGCTTTCTTGCGTTCCAGGCGCTCGCCGTCAACGCCCGCTGGCTTGATGCGCCAACGCTCGCAGCACGTACGAAGCCGCCGCGAAACCAAAACTCGCCGTCACGCACACGCTCGAGCCGAAGCCCGCGCAGTTCAGCCCCACCGGACCGTGATGCCCCGGCGATGTGGTGACGTGCTCGGCCTCGGCGTCGATATCGCACACAGCCGCCTCGGGATAGATGAGCGGCTCGTCCGAAAACACCGCGCTCACCTTGAATTTCGCCTTCGGCCCCCGCGGAAAGCCGTGCTGCTTGCGCAACTGGCCGCGCACCTTGGAGAGCAGCGGGTCCTGGATCGTGAGCGCGAGGTCGTCGATGCGAATCCGCGTGGGGTCGAGCTGCCCGCCCGCGCCGCCCACCGTAATGAGCGGCACGCTATGCTCCACGCACCAGGCGATCAACGCGGTCTTGGTGCGCACGCTGTCGATGGCGTCGATCACGTAGTCGAAGCCGCCGCCCAGCAACGCATCGAAGTTCGACGGCTCGACGAAATCCTCGACGAGGCGCACGTCGCAGGCCGGGTCGATGAGCTTGATGCGCTCGGCCATGGCCTCGACCTTGGGCTTGCCGTAGTTGCCGTCGAGCGCGTGGATCTGGCGGTTGGTGTTGCTCTCGGCCACGTTGTCGAGGTCAATCAGCGTGAGCGTGCCGATCGCGCTGCGCGCGAGCGCCTCGGCGGCCCACGAGCCCACGCCGCCAATGCCGATCACGGCAACGTGGGCGCGCTCGAACGCGTCGAGCGCGGGTGCGCCATAAAGCCGCGCGATTCCGCCGAATCGGCGGGCGCGATCGGCAACATCGTCGGCGGGGCTCGGGGTAAGATCAACAGAGCCGGCGGCAGGGGAAATCGGGGTACTGGACATGACGGTAGCAATCGTAAGCGGACCGGTCGCACGCTGCTGTCGCGGTCCTCGCAAGACCCGTATTTTGCCTGATCGCGCCGAATGAGGCCCGGAGGCCCCAGCCGGGCACCCCTGGCCGGGCCCCTGCTTCCTGTCTCTTCGATATACTTGTCCGCATTGAAGCGTCTGCCTAAAAGATGACCTCCCTCGCCGATCTCCGCAAGACCTACTCGCTCGGCTCGCTCGACGCCGCCGACGTCGATCCCGATCCGATCCGCCAGTTCCAGACCTGGTTCGCCCAGGCGCTCGACGCGAAGCTGCCCGAGCCCAACGCCATGACGGTCGCCACAGTCGACGCACAAGGCCGCCCCGCCGCGCGCATCCTGCTCATCAAGGGCGTGGACGAGCGCGGCTTCGTATTCTTCACGAACTACGAGAGCCGCAAGGGCCGCGAACTGAGCGCGAATCCGCATGCGGCGCTGCTCTTTCACTGGATCGAGCTGGAGCGCCAGGTCCGCATCGAGGGCAAGGTCGAACTCACGAGCGCAGAGGAAAGCGACGCCTACTTCAACTCGCGCCCGCTCGGCTCGCGCATTGGCGCATGGGCCTCGGAGCAAAGCACGGTGATCGCGAACCGCGAGACGCTCGAAGCGCGCGAGCGCGAGATCGCCGCGCAGTATGGCGAAACACCGCCGCGCCCGCCGCATTGGGGCGGTTACCGGCTCGTCCCGGAGGCCATCGAGTTCTGGCAGGGCCGCCCGTCGCGCCTGCACGACCGTATCCGCTACACGCGTGAGAACGCGAATGTGGCCTGGCGCATCGAGCGTCTCGCGCCCTGAGCGCATGCGCGGCGTGACACGCTTACCGCACTTACGCCGCGCCCATCCGGTTTTCGTCTCACCGCTTTCGTTGTATGTCGCTCAGTACTTCGCTGTCGCCGTAACGCTGTTGCCAAAAAACCTGCATCGCAATTCGCTTTTGTCGTTGGGCTTCAATCGTTCATCTGACATGGAGAGAAACGCATGTTCTGGGAGAAAAAACTCGCACAGTGGGTAGAAGAAGTGCGCAGCAAGGCCGACTTGCCCGCCCGCCTCGTGCTCTGGAGCGGCCAGCAATACGACTTCGGCCACTTCGCCGCGCCTCGGGTCACGCTCAAGGTCAATAGCGCGTCGGCGCTGCCGCTTCTTCTCACGCCGAGCCTCGACAACCTGGGCGAGGCCTACGTCAAGGGCAAGATCGACATCGAAGGCAAGCTCGCCGACATCATCAACATCAGCTATTCGCTCGCGCGCAACACCGTCACCAGCGCCAGCAAGCTCGCACGCGTGCGCCGCTATTTCACGCACTCGAAGTCCACGGACAAGCAGGCCATCCAGTACCACTACGACGTCTCGAACGAGTTCTACCAGCTCTGGCTCGACGAGAACATGGTCTATTCGTGCGCGTACTTCGAAAACGGCGACGAAGACCTCGCCACCGCCCAGCTCAAGAAAATCGACCATATCCTCACCAAGATCCAGGTGAAGGAAGGTCACACGCTGCTCGACATCGGCTGCGGATGGGGTGCGCTCGTGCTGCGCGCGGCGCAGAAGTTCGGCGCGCGCTGCGTGGGCGTAACGCTCTCGCAGAACCAGTTCGATCTCGCGACGGCGCGTGTGAAGGCGGCCGGCCTCGAAGACCGTATCGAGATCCGCCTGCAGGACTATCGCGACATCCAGGGCGAATTCGACCGCATCACGAGCGTGGGCATGTTCGAGCACGTCGGGCGCAAGAATCTGCCGGGCTATTTCCGCAAGGTCCACGACCTGCTCGCCGACGACGGCGTCGCCATGAACCACGGCATCACCTCGTCGGACGCCGAATCCGGCGAAACGGCGCTGGGCGGCGGCGAGTTCATCGACCGCTACGTGTTCCCCGACGGCGAGCTGCCGCACATCGGCCTTGCGCTCCAGGCGGCGCAGCACGGCGGCCTCGAAGCGGTTGACGTGGAAAGCCTGCGCCGTCACTATGCGCACACGCTCGATTTGTGGGCGGAGAATTTCGAGGCGCGCGCCGAGGAAGCGAAACAGCTCGTCGACGACGAAAAGTTCCGCATCTGGCGCGTTTATCTGGCGGGTTGCGCGTACGCGTTCGAGCACGACGACGTGTCGATCTTCCAGATCGTCTGCCGCAAGGCCGGCCGCAGCGCGAGCACGCTGCCGTGGTCGCGCCGGTATATGTACGAGAAGCCCCTCTGACGCAGGCGGCGGCGCGGTTTGCCGCGCCGCCGGCATATCGACTGTTCCCGCAGTTGCGCACGGCCCGGGCGGCTTCGCCCCAACGACCGCCATCACGACGCCACAGCGCGACGCCACTGCATGAACGAACGCGACGAAGGCCACGACCTGTTTGGCGACAGCACACGCGGGTCGGCCAACGACCCCAGCCTCAACGCGGCCCAGGCGGGCGCGCATCAGGCCGCCCGCCCGGCTGCGCGCCGCAACACGCCGAAAGCCGAAGCCGCCGCCGAACCGCAGCCTGACTTGTTCGGCTTCGCGGCGCCGGCGAGCGCGCCTGCGACGAAGCCTGCTACCCAGCGCCCTGCCCGCGACACGCGCGAGAACGACGGCGAAATCGAAGCGCGCGAAGATGGCGTACCGCGCGAAAAACTGCGGAAAAAGCCGACGCCCAACCCCGACGCTCCCAAACGCCGCGGCCGCGGTGTGCTGCCCGCCGTAGCCACGCAAGATACGCTCGACGTCGCCGCCGCGCTGCCTGCGAGCGTGCGCCTTGGCACCTCGTCGTGGTCGTTTCCGGGCTGGCGCGGCATCGTCTACGGCGAGGACTATAGCCAGTCGAAGCTTGCCCGTGACGGCCTCTCGGCCTACGGCGCGCATCCGCTGCTGCGCTCGGTGAGCATCGACCGCTCGTTCTATGCGCCGCTCACCGTCACCGATTACCTGCGCTACGCGCAGCAGGTGCCGGACCACTTCCGCTTCATCGTGAAGGCGCCGGCGCTCGTCACCGACGCCAGCGTGCGCGGCGAGCGTGGCGAACCTGTTTCCGCGAACCCGTGCTTTCTCAACGCGGAACTGGCCGCGCGCGAATTCGTCGAGCCTTGCCTTGCGGGCCTCGGCAGCAAGGCCGGCGCGCTCGTGTTCCAGTTCCCGCCGCTGCCCGATCAGTTGCTGGCCGAGCCAGCGGCCTTCGTCGAGCGGCTAACCGCCTTCCTCGCCGCGCTGCCGCCGCTGCCCCAACCGACCGATCCCGCCGCAGCCGGCGACGGTCCCCGCTACGCCATCGAGATCCGCGACGCGATCCTGCTCACGCCGCGCTTCGTGCGCACGCTGCGCGCGGCGGGCGTGCGCTACTGCGTAGGCTTGCACGCCCGCATGCCGGACCCGTTGCGCCAGGCCGCCGCGCTCGCGCTGATGGACGGCGAAACCCCGGCCGGCCCGCTGATCGTGCGCTGGAGCCTGCACAGCGGCTTCAGGTACGAGCAGGCGAAGGCGCGCTACGAGCCGTTCGACAAGCTGGTGGACGAAGACCCGCACACGCGCGTCACGCTCGCGGAACTGGCCGCGCGCTACGCGATGGCCGGCCAGCCCGTGCTGATCGCGACGAACAACAAGGCGGAGGGATCGGCGCCGCTCACCTGCGCGAAGCTCGCGCGGGCGATTGCGGACGAGATGGAACGCTTGCGCGGGGAATTGGCGCCGCACGCCGCATGTGATGCGACGCCGGACGAAACGTCGCCCGGCGCGCAAACAGAAGAAGAAAAGGAAGACTGAGGCGCGCAACGGCAATGAAACCGCCGCGCGCCACTTGAAGCTCATTCAGCCTTGAGCCGGTGCGCGAACTTCTGGCGGAATTTCGCGACCTTCGGCGCCACCACGAACGAGCAATAGCCCTGATTCGGGTGCTGCGCGAAGTAGTTCTGGTGATACGCCTCGGCGGGGAAATAGTTGCCGTCGAGCGGCAGCACCTGAGTGACGATCTTGCCGTCGTACACGCCCTCAGCGGCCAGCTCACGGATCGCCTGCTCGGCCGTCTCGCGCTGCGCCTCCGAGTGCGTGAAGATCGCCGAGCGGTACTGCGTGCCCACGTCGTTGCCCTGGCGGTTCAGCTGCGTCGGATCGTGAATCGCGAAGAAGATGTCGAGAATCTCGCGATACGTGATCTTCGCTGGATCGAAGTCCACCTTCACGACCTCGGCGTGGCCGGTGTCGCCGTCGCAGACCTGCTCGTAGCTCGGGTTCGCCACGTGACCGCCGGCGTAGCCCGACTCCACCGCGCTCACACCCTCCACGCGCAGATACACCGCCTCCAGGCACCAGAAGCATCCGCCGCCCAGGGTGGCCGTTTCGACTGTCTGACTCATGCTGTTCGCTCCTTAGATCGTGACTGCGGACGCCATCGCGGACCTCATTGCGGACACCGCTGCCCGGTGCCCCGCGCGACCCGCCATCCGCCGCTTCCGCTAAAATTGTGACAATTCGCCGAATTTCCACATGACGTTGATCCCGATTTCCGCTCCCGCCGCCACGCGCGCGGCCCGTGAAGGCCAGCACCGATGACCCGCCGCGCCAGCCCGCCCAATTTCGACGACGGCGCATTCCGCCGCGCGCTTGGCCAGTTCGCCACCGGCGTGACCGTGATCACGACGCGCGCGCCCGACGGCACGCTTATCGGCATCACGGCCAGCTCGTTCAACTCGGTTTCGCTCAATCCGCCGCTCGTGCTGTGGAGCCTCGCCACGCGCTCGGCATCCATGCCCGTGTTCCGCTCGAACAGCCATTATGTGATCAATGTGCTCGCCGCGTCGCAGCTCGACCTGTGCAAGCGCTTTGCGACGGTGAAGGGCGACCGTTTCGAGGGCGTCTCGCACGCGGCCGGCGACACCGGCATGCCCGTGCTGGACGGCGCGATCGCGTGGTTCGAGTGCCACAACCGCAGCCGCTACGACGAAGGCGACCACGTGATTTTCGTCGGGGAAGTGGAGCGCTGCGGCGTGCGCGAGGACGGCACCGACGCTTCGCCGCTCGTGTTCCACGGCGGCGCGTTCCACCAGCTCCAGTCGCTCTGATACGGCGCGGCGCGCGCCCCGTCTTTCCCGATTACGCCGACGCGCTCTTTGGCTCGCGCTGCGCGATCAGGTCCACCGGCACGCCCACTTCCACCTTGAGCGTCGTGAGCACGATATTCGAGCGGATGTCCATCACGCCCGGCGCCTTGTACAGCTTGTTGAGCACGAAGTCCGAGTAGTGCTTGAGGTTGTGCGCGAGCACGCGCAGCAGGTAGTGCGTCTCGCCCGTCACCACATACGCCCCCACCACCTCCGGCCAGTCGCGCAGCGCCGTGACGAAGCGCTCGTGCCAGCTCTCCTGGTCGTTGCGCATCGACACCTGCACGAACGCCTCCATCTCGAAGCCGAGAATCTCCCGGTTCAGGCTCGCGCGGTAGCGCTCCACCACGCCTTGCTCCTCGAGCAGCCGCAAACGGCGCAGGCACGCCGACGGCGAAAGCGAAATGCGCTCCGCCAGATCGAGATTACTGATCCGCCCCTCGTTCTGCAGCACGGCGAGAATACGGCAATCGGTAGCATCAAGCGAGATTGCGTTCATATTTGGTCTCCATTCCCGTCTTAAGACAAATTATGTGCCAACAACCGAAGTTTGCGGCGTTTTTTTCGCAAGCACATTTCGCGCGGGGTTGCCTATCATTCGAAGCATCAGCCTTGCTTGGGACCGCACTGAGTGCGGCCGACAGGAGACAAAGCAAACGCAAGACGCCACTGACATGACCAAGATCAAAGACATTTCCCCGCCGATTCACCCCGAAACGCCCGTCTGGCCCGGCGATACGCCCGTTGGCGTCGAGCGCGTGTGGCGCATGGAGGCGGGCTCGCCGGTCAACGTCGCGCGCGTGACGCTGTCGCCACACACCGGCGCGCACACCGACGCCCCGCTGCACTACGACGCCCAAGGCGCGCCGATCGGCGAAGTGCCGCTCGACACGTATATCGGCGCGTGCCGCGTCATTCATTGCGTGGGCGCCGCGCCGCTCGTGCTGCCCGAACACGTGGAAGGCGCGTTGCCCGGCATCCCGCCGCGCGCGCTGCTGCGCACCTACGCGCACGCGCCGCAGGACCGCTGGGACAGCAAGTTCTGCGCCGTCGCGCCCGCAACGATCGATCTACTCGCCGCGCACGGCGTGCGTCTCATCGGCATCGACACGCCTTCGCTCGACCCGCAGGAATCGAAGACGATGGACGCGCATCACCGTATCCGCGCCCATGGCATGGCGATCCTCGAAGGCGTCGTGCTCGATGACGTGGCGCCCGGCGACTACGAACTCATTGCACTGCCGCTGAAGTTCGCGACGCTCGACGCCAGCCCCGTGCGCGCCGTGCTACGCGAGTTGCCTTCGGCCGCCGACTGAATCCCTTGAATTAGCCAAACCAAGAAACGTAGACATGAACGACCGCAACGAAGCCCTGGCAGCCGATCACGCCGATCCGCTCGCCACCCTGCGCGAGCAATTCACGCTCGCGGCCGGCACCATCTATCTCGACGGCAACTCGCTCGGCGTGCCGCCTTCGGCGTCGGCTGCGCGCGCGCAGGCCGTGATCGGCGGCGAATGGGGCGAAGGCCTGATCCGCAGCTGGAACACGGCGGGCTGGTTCGCCATGCCCAAGCGTCTGGGCAACAAGCTCGCGAAGCTGATCGGCGCGGCCGACGACGAAGTCGTCGTCACCGACACCATCTCGATCAACCTCTTCAAGGCGCTCTCCGCCGCGCTGCGCGTGCAGAACGCGCGCGACCCGGAGCGTCGCGTGATCGTTTCCGAGCGCTCGAACTTTCCGAGCGACCTGTACATCGCGCAAGGCCTCATCGAGCAGCTCGACCGCGGTTATGAACTGCGCCTCGTTGACGATCCGTCCGAGTTGCGTGCCGCGATCCGCGAAGACGTGGCCGTCGCGATGATCACGCACGTGAACTACCGCACGGGGGAGATGCACGACATGCGCGCGCTCACCGAGCATATTCACGCGCAGGGCGCGCTCGCGCTGTGGGATCTCGCGCATTCGGCGGGCGCCGTGCCCGTGGACCTGAACGGCGCGAACGCCGACTACGCGGTGGGCTGCACGTACAAGTACCTGAATGGCGGCCCCGGTTCGCCCGGTTTCGTGTGGGTGCCCAAGCGTCATCAGGATGCGTTCTCGCAGCCGCTTTCTGGCTGGTGGGGCCACAAGTCGCCGTTCGAGATGAACCCCGTCTATCGTCCGGACAACGGCATCGGCCGCTATCTGTGCGGCACGCAGCCGATCGTTTCGATGGCGCTCGTCGAGTGCGGTCTCGACGTGTTCCTGCAAACCGACATGCAGGCGATCCGCCGCAAGTCGCTCGCGCTCACCGATCTCTTCATCGAACTGGTCGAGACGCGCTGCAAGGCATACGGCCTCACGCTCGTCACGCCGCGCGCTCACGCGGAGCGCGGCTCGCACGTGAGCTTCGAGCATCCGCACGGCTATGAGGTGATGCAGGCGTTGATCGCGCGCGGCGTGATCGGCGACTATCGCGAGCCACGCGTGCTGCGCTTCGGCTTCACGCCACTGTATCTGCGTTACGTCGATGTGTGGGACGCCGTGGAAACGCTGCGTGACGTGCTCGCCACCGAGTCCTGGCGCAAGCCCGAATTCGCCGAGCGCGGCGCGGTGACCTGAGGAGCGGCAGATGAACGATCACATGCAAATCCCGGGCATGCCCGACGCGGGTGAAACCACGAGTGAGACCCACAGCGCAGCACGTGGCGGCTGCCCGTTCGGACACGGCGCCGCCGCGCCCGCTTCCGCTGCGCAAGCGCCTGCGGCACAAGGCGAAGGCGAAGGCTGGCACGACGCACAGCTCGACTTCTCGAAGTCGATGAGCTACGGCGACTACCTCGCGCTCGACGCGGTGCTGGGTGCGCAGCATCCGCTCTCGCCCGACCACAACGAGATGCTGTTCATCGTGCAGCATCAGACGAGCGAGCTGTGGATGAAGCTCGCGCTCTACGAATTGCGCGCGGCGCTCGCCAACGTGCACCGCGACGCGCTGCCGCCCGCGTTCAAGCAACTCGCGCGCGTCTCGCGGATCATGGAGCAGCTCGTGCAGGCGTGGAGCGTTCTCTCGACGCTCACGCCCTCCGAATACACGGCCATGCGGCCGTATCTCGGTGCGTCGTCGGGCTTCCAGTCGTATCAATACCGGCAGATCGAGTTCCTGCTCGGCAACAAGAACGTGCAGATGCTCAAGCCGCACGAGCATCGGGGCGAGATTTTCGAGCAGGTGAAAGCGACGCTCGAAGCACCCTCGTTCTACGACGAAGTGATTCGCCTGCTCGCGCGGCGCGGCTTCGCGATCGCGCCCGAGCGCCTGAACCGCGACTGGACCCTGCCGACCGAACACGACGCGACGGTCGAGGCGGCGTGGCTGGAGGTGTACCGTAATCCTTCGGAGTACTGGGATTTGTACGAGATGGCCGAAGAGCTCGTCGATCTCGAAGACGCGTTCCGTCAGTGGCGTTTCCGCCACGTGACGACGGTCGAGCGCATCATCGGCTTCAAGCAGGGCACGGGCGGCACGAATGGCGCGCCGTATCTGCGCAAGATGCTCGATGTCGTGCTCTTTCCCGAGCTGTGGCACGTGCGCACGGTGCTGTAACGCCAAACGCGGCGCCGAAATGCAAAAATGCCCGCCAATCGATGGCGGGCATTTTTTTGCGCGGCAACGCGCGAGGCTTAGACCACCACAGTCTGTGCTTCGCCTTCCCTGCTTTCGCGCACCACGCCGATCTTCCACACCTGCTCGCCCGCGGCGGCCAGCAGCGAGGCAGCGGCGTCGGCTTGATCCGCCGCCACGACCACGGCCATGCCGATGCCGCAGTTGAACACGCGGTGCATTTCCGCATCGGCCACGCCGCCGTGCTTTTGCAGCCACGTGAAGAGCGGCGGCAGCGGCCATGCCGCGTGGTTCAGTTCGGCCGTGAGGCCTTCGCGCAGCACGCGCGGAATGTTCTCGACGAGGCCGCCGCCCGTGATGTGCGCCATGCCCTTGACCGTGATGGTTTCCATCAGCTTGAGCAGCGCCTTCACGTAGATGCGCGTGGGCGCCATCAGCGCGTCGGCGAGCGAGCGGCCGTCGAAGTCGGCGGCGAGGTCCGGCTGCGCGCGCTCGATGATCTTGCGCACGAGCGAGAAGCCGTTCGAGTGAATGCCGCTCGAGGCGAGACCGAGCACCACGTCGCCCGGGGCGATTGTGCTGCCGTCGATGATCTTGCTCTTTTCGACCGCGCCCACCGCGAAGCCGGCGAGATCGTATTCGCCGTCGGGGTACATGCCCGGCATTTCGGCCGTTTCACCGCCGATCAGCGCGCAGCCCGACAGCTCGCAGCCTTGCGCGATGCCCTTCACGACCGTGGCCGCCGTATCGACGTCGAGCTTGCCGCAGGCGAAGTAGTCGAGGAAGAACAGCGGCTCGGCGCCCTGCACGAGAATGTCGTTCACGCTCATTGCGACGAGATCCTGGCCGACCGTGTCGTGTTTGTTCAGATGAAACGCGAGGCGCAGCTTGGTGCCCACGCCGTCGGTGCCCGACACGAGCACGGGCTCCTTGTACCTCTTCGGCACTTCGAAGAGCGCGCCGAATCCGCCGATGCCGCCCATCACGCCCTCGCGCAGGGTCTTCTTCGCAAACGGCTTGATGCGATCGACGAGCGCGTCGCCCGCGACCATGTCGACGCCAGCGTCGGCGTAGGAGAGGCCTTGGTCCTGCGACTGTGCCTGATTAGCGGGGCCGGATTTCGGTTGATTCATGGGGAAGCGCCAGAAGGTCGGTAAAATGCGATTTTAACCGATTGACGGCGCCCCGCCGCCGCGGGTGGAGCGAGATTTGGAACGCGCCTCGCCTGTGCCCCACAACCGGAAACCGAGTTTTGCCGCACAACACACCGTATTACGCACCGTACCAGCGTCGGGCCGTTATCGGGACCGGGATCGCGCTCGCCTTCGGCATCGTGCTGCGGCGGCCGCGGCCCAGTGACCTCCGTGGTTCTCACGAGAGCACGCTTTACTAGAACCGACTCCGTCCAGACACACCGTGCAGCGACAGTTAACGCTCGATCTCGGCACCCCGCCGCCATCGACCTTCGACAACTTCCATATCGGCGCCAACGCCGAGCTGGTCGCGCGCCTGCGCGGTCTGGACGCGGCGCTCATGGCGGGCCCGATCGCCGATCGCACGTTCTATGTCTGGGGCGAGCCCGGCAACGGGCGCAGCCACCTGCTGCACGCACTCGCCGACGAAGCGCCGCCGGGCCATGTGCGGTATCTGGGCCCGCAAAGCGCGCTGGCGGCGTTCACGTTCGATCCGCGCGTGACGATCTATGCGGTGGACGACTGCGATTCGCTCTCGGGCGCGCAGCAGATCGCGCTCTTCAACCTGTTCAACGAGGTGCGCTCTTACCCCGCCTGCGCGCTCGTGGCGACGGGCAACGCGCCGCCCATGGGTCTCGCCGTGCGCGAGGACCTGCGCACGCGCCTCGGCTGGGGCCTCGTGTTCCATCTCGCGCCGCTCTCCGACGAAGGCAAGGCGGCCATCCTCAAGCTCGCGGCGCGCGAGCGCGGCATTGCGCTCGCCGACGACGTGCCCGCCTACCTGCTCACGCATTTCCGGCGCGACATGCCGAGCCTGATGGGCTTGCTCGACGCGCTCGACCGCTTTTCACTCGAACAGAAGCGCGCGGTGACGCTGCCGCTGTTGCGCGCGATGCTCGCGAAGGGCGTGGGCGATCTGGTGAGCGTCGCGAGCGCATTGCCGACGGACGAAGAATTGTCCGCCGAAGCGCCGGCAGAAACGGACGACGCGAGTGACGCGCGCGAAGATGAGCCTAGCGGCAACGCGGTGGCCCCCACGCCATCCGCAGAAGGCGAGGAGCCGTCGCTCTTCCCCAGCGAGCCGGAAGCCCCCGCCGCCGGGCCCGACGACGCCCAGCCCTACGAGGCGCCGAAACCACCGGCGTTGCAGGCGCGCCCGCCAACGCCCGTGCCCTTCGACAAGCCGACTGACAACGTCGAAGGCGAATTGGGGGCCAAATATCGTCATGTCGTCCACAAGGAACTGGGCACTGAACTCAAGGGCGAAGTCGATGCCGACGTGAGCAACGAGATGACCGGCGAGTTGCGCGGCGACCTCGATCCGCCCGCCGGCACCGCTGCACCCGAGACAAACCCGGGCGAGACGCCGGGACAGCCACCGTCGACGCCCGATACGTCGGAGACGTCGGAGACGTCGCGATCGCAAGAGAACAAGGCGCCCGCCCAGAACGACGCGCCTCCAGGCCCCGAATCCCCCGCGGACCCCGCCGCGCCGACGCCGCCCGCCGACGGCGGCAACGGCGTCTCCCGCTTCAAGTAAAATGAGCGCCCATGGCTAACCTTGCACTTTTTGATCTCGATCACACCCTGATCCCCACCGACAGCGACCACGAATGGGGCCGCTTCATGGTGAAGCTCGGCATTGTCGACGGCGAGCGCTTTGCGGAGCAAAACGACCGCTTCTACGCCGACTACAAGGCCGGCAAGCTCGACATCCACGCTTACCTCGTCGCCATGCTCACGCCGCTCGCGAAATATTCGCGCGCGCAGTTGAAGGAATGGCACGACCAGTACATGCACGAGGTGATCAAGCCGACCATCCTGCCAAGCGCAGTCGAGCTCGTGAAAAAGCACAAGGAAGCGGGCGACCTCTGCTGCGTGGTCACGGCCACCAACGAATTCATCACGGCGCCCATCGCCGAGGTGTTCGGCGTGGACAAGCTGATCGCGTGCGAAGTCGAAACCGTGGACGGCCATCCGGCCTCGGCCTTCACCGGCCGCCCGACGGGCACGCCGAGCTACCGCGAAGGCAAGATCGTGCGCGTCGAGCAATGGCTCGCCTCGCTCGGCAAGCGCCTTTCGGACTTCGAGCACAGCTACTTCTATAGCGACTCGCACAACGACATTCCGCTGCTCGAAAACGTCACCGACCCGATCGCCACCAACCCCGACGACACCCTGCGCGCTCACGCGCAACAAGCGGGCTGGCGCATTCTCGATTTGTTCCAAGCCCAGTGATCAAGAAACTCATCCGCAAGCTGTTCGGCCAGGACGACGCCGAAGCGGCGCAAGACACCGAAGCCCCCGCCGCAGATCCGGACACGGCCTCGCATGAAGGCGCAACCGCGCTCGCCGGCAGCACCCGCGCGCGCCGCAAGCCGGCCAGCGCGCAGAAGACTTCGAAGCCGCGCGCCGGCGAGGGCGCGCCCGATCCGGCCACGCCCGTCATCCTTTCCGCCGACGTCCACGGCATCAATCCCGCGCTCATCTCGCGCAACGCCGTGCGCGTGACCGAAGGTCTGCAGCAGGCGGGCTTCCGCGCGTTCATCGTGGGCGGCGCGGTGCGCGATCTGCTGCTCGGCGTGGCGCCCAAGGACTTCGACGTCGCCACCGACGCCACGCCCGACCAGGTGCAGAAGCTGTTCCGCCGCGCGCGCATCATCGGCCGGCGCTTCCAGATCGTGCACGTGCAGTTCGGCCAGGAAATCATCGAGGTCTCGACGTTCCGCGCGCTCGTGGACGCGCCGCCTGCGGACGCCGAAGCGCCCGCGCCGACGCCGGCGCCCGCAAAGCGCATGCGCCGCGACGAGCTCGACCGCAAGACACACCACGTCGATGCGAGCGGCCGCGTGCTGCGCGACAACGTCTGGGGCGAGCAGCACGAAGACGCCACGCGCCGCGACTTCACGATCAACGCGATGTACTACGATCCGGCCACGCAAACCGTGCTGGATTACCACAACGGCATGGCCGACATGCGCGCGCGCCTGCTGCGCATGATCGGCGACCCGGCCACGCGTTATCGCGAAGATCCGGTGCGCATGCTGCGCGTAGTGCGTTTCGCGGCGAAGCTCGGCTTCGAGATCGAGGAGCACACGCGCGACCCCATCGTGAAGCTCGCAGACCTCATCAACAACGTACCGGCCGCGCGTCTTTTCGACGAAATGCTCAAGCTGCTGCTCTCGGGCCACGCGCTCGAGTGCCTCAAGTGGTTGCGCAAGGAAGGGCTCCATCACGGCCTGCTGCCGCTGCTCGACGTGGTGCTCGAACAGCCGCAAGGCGAGCGCTTCATCACGCTCGCGCTGTCGAACACCGACGCGCGCGTACGTGCAGGCAAGCCGGTCTCGCCGGGCTTCCTGTTCGCCACGCTGCTGTGGCACGACGTGCAGCAACGCTGGCAGCAATATACGGCCGAAGGCGAATTGCCCGTGCCGGCGCTGCATCGCGCGATGGACGACGTCATCGACGCGCAAACGGAAAAACTGGCGATTCACCGTCGTTTTTCGTCGGATATGCGCGAGATCTGGGGCCTGCAGCTGCGCCTCGAAAAACGTGGCCGCGGCGCGATCAAGCTGCTGGAACACCAAAGATTTAGAGCGGGGTATGATTTCCTCCTGCTGCGCTGCGAATCGGGCGAGCTGGACGCCGAAGTCGGCCAATGGTGGACGGACTTCATTTCCGGCGACAACGCCGAGCGCGAGACGCTTCTCGCGCAGGGCGGCAAGGAGCGCTCGCCGCGCAAACGCCGCCGCCGCGGCGGCGCGAAGAGCCGCAGAACGGGCGAAGGTGCTGTATCGGAAGCCGGCGCTGCCGGTGATGTGCATGAAGCCAGCAGTGCGGACTATGACGGCCACGCCGGTCCGCACGAGGACTGACGCCGTGCGGCGTCGCGGCTTGCCGCGGCGCACATGCGTCGAACCGCAACAAAAGTCGCAGGAAGTGAAGCCATGACGGTTGCCTGGCTGGGAATTGGCGCGAATCTGGGGGATGCGCGCCAAACCCTCAAAGACGCGGTGGTGTGCCTTGCACAACAGCACACCCTCACCGTCGTCGCCAAATCGAGTCTGTACCGCACCGCGCCCATCGACGCGGGCGGCGACGACTATTACAACTGCGTCGTGAAGATCGAGACGAGTCTCGAGGTTCACGCGCTGCTCGGCCTGTGCCAGCGCGTCGAACATCATTTCGGCCGGGAGCGCCCCTTTCGCAACGCGCCCCGCACGCTCGACATCGATATCCTGCTTTACGGCGACGCCACCATCGACGAAACCGACCTCGTCGTGCCGCATCCGCGCATGACGGGCCGCGCATTCGCGCTCGTGCCGCTCGTCGAGATCGATCCCGAACTCGTGATTCCGGGCCAGGGGCCCGCCAGCGCGTTCCTCGCCGCCGTGGCCGCCCAGCGCATCGAGAAGGTCAAGCCGTTGTGCCAGTGCATGGGTGTGGCGCCAGCACCGGACACGCCGCCCTCCGGCTCCGGCAACTGCCGATGAGCACGACACCCCTGCCCGTCGTCAGCGCGCGTGCCACGCGACCGGCCGCGCTCCAGTACATCGTGATCGAAGGGCCGATCGGCGCGGGCAAGACGACGCTCGCGACGCGTCTGGCCGAACGCTGGTCGATGCAGACGCTGTTCGAATCGAACGCCGAGAATCCGTTTCTGGAACGCGTGTATCGCGACACCGCGCCCTCGTCGCACGCGCTCGCGGCGCAGTTGCATATCGCCTTGCAGCGCGAGCAACTTTCGCGCGACGTCGCCGCGCGCCGCGAAGCGGGCGTGCCGCTCGTGACGAATTTCCTTGCCGAACGCAACGATCTGTTCGCACGTCTCACACTCGCCGAAGACGAACTGCCGCTCTACCGCGCGCTCGCCTCGCGTCTGAGCTCATCGGCGCCCACGCCCGACCTCGTCGTCTATCTGCAGGCGAGCCCCGAGGCGCTGTACGCGCGCATCCAGAAGCGGGCATTGCCGCGCGAGCTGGCTATTTCGAGTGCGTTCCTGCGGGCGCTCTGCGACAGCTACAACGATTTTTTCTATCATTACGATCATGCGCCGGTGCTCACCGTCGGCGCGGAGCATCTGGATCTGCCAGGTTCCGATGCGGACCTCGCGCTCGTCGCCGAACGTATCGAGACGATGCGCGGCCGCAAGGAATCCTTCGTCAAGGGCACGTCGCTATAACCGCCTCATCGGCGCGATCGCGCGGCGCAGCCCCTCCCCGTTTTCCCTTTCCCAACGGATTTCCCATGACTTACCTGCAGGAAACGAGCCGCAGCGCGGTCACCGTGCCCAAACTCCAGGCCATGCGCGATGCAGGCGAACGCATCGCGATGCTGACGTGCTATGACGCGAGCTTCTCGGCGCTGTGCGAGCGCGCGGGCGTCGATACGGTGCTGATCGGCGACTCGCTCGGCAACGTGCTCCAGGGGCACACCACGACGCTGCCCGTCACCATCGACGACATCGCCTATCACACGGCCTGCGTGGCGCGCGCGCAGACCAAGGCGCTGATCATCGCCGATCTGCCGTTCGGCACCTTCGGCACGCCCGAAGACGCGTTTGCGAACTCGGTGAAGCTCATGCGCGCCGGCGCGCAGATGGTGAAGATCGAGGGCGGCGAATGGCTCGCGCCCACGGTGAAGATGCTGGTGGAGCGCGCCGTGCCCGTGTGCGCGCACATCGGCCTCACGCCGCAATCGGTGCATGCGTTCGGTGGCTTCAAGGTGCAGGGCAAGAGCGATGCGGCCGCGACGCAGATGATTCGCGACGCGCTGGCGCTGCAGGATGCCGGCGCGCAGCTCGTGGTGATCGAAGCCGTGCCCGCGGCGCTCGGCGCGGAAGTGACGAAGCAGCTGCGCATTCCGACCATCGGCATCGGCGCGGGCGTGGACTGCTCGGGCCAGGTGCTCGTGCTGCACGACATGCTCGGCATTTTCCCCGGCAAGCGGCCGCGCTTCGTGAAGGACTTCATGACGGGCCAGCCCGATATCGAATCGGCCGTGCGCGCGTATGTGCAGGCCGTGAAGGAAGGCACGTTCCCGGGGCCCGAGCACGTGTTCTGATTGGGCAGCTTCGCTTCGCAGAATCAACAAAGCGCGCTCCGTTGGGAGCGCGCTTTGTTTTTGTGGTGCGCCTGTGGTGCGCTACGCGAGCTTCATCGAATCAAGCGCGCCGGCACCGCGCCGCGCAGCGCGTTCGTGAGCATCAAGGCCTCGGCGTCGAGCACATCGTCGCGGCTGAGCACGCGCTCCTGTGCGCCGAATGCATCGTCGTCGAGCAGCACGCCGCGCATCACGCCCGGCAGCACGCCCGAGGCGAGCGGTGGCGTGAACCACTTGCCGTCGCGCTTCACGAACACGTTCGAGCGGCCCCCTTCTGTCAGCTCGCCGCGCTCGTTGAAGAACAGCATGTCGAAGCCGCCCTGTGCTTCGGCTTCGCGCCACGCGCGATCGAATTCTGCACGGCGCGTAGTCTTGCGCAGCAACAGCGCGTCGGCGGATTCGACCGGCGCAAAGCAGTAGTCTGATGCCAGCAGCACGCCTACGGTGTCTTGCGCGAGCGGCGCAAGCGGTGCGCTGGTAATCGTCGGTGCCCCGCTCTTGCCGAGTGCGAGACGCAAACGGTGTGGCGCGTTTTGGTCAGCAAGTTTGGCCAAGGTTTCGTCGATGCGCGCTCGCAACGCTTGAACGTCGCACGGGAAGCCGAGCCACGCCGCGCTCGCCGCGAGCCGCGTGAGATGGCGCTCCACGTGGCGCACGCCCTCAGCGCGCGTCGCGTACATCGTTTCGAAGCATTCGATGCCCGGGTCGGCATCGGTGAGAAAACGGGCTTTCAAGCGGCACTCCTCGTATTCGTCGGCGGCCACGCTGTCGAGCACGATGCCCGCACCGACGCCCATTTCGCCGCGCCGCGTGGCGCCCGTGCCCCCGGACGGCGCATCGAGCGTCAACGTGCGGATCACGACCGAGAGGCAAAAGTCGCCGCAAACCTCGCCTGCCGTGGGCGCTTCGAGCCAGCCTATCGTGCCTGTGTAAAGCCCGCGCGGCGCATGCTCGAGCGCTTCGATCAGTTCCATCGTCCGGTGCTTGGGCGCACCCGTGATCGAGCCGCACGGGAAAAGCGCGCGCATGACGCCGGCGAATGTCGTACCTTCGCGCAGCGTCGCTTCCACGGTCGAAGTCATCTGCCAGACGGACGCGTAGGGCTCGACACTGAAGAGCGCCGGGACGCGCACCGAGCCGGTTTGCGCGACGCGCGAGAGGTCGTTGCGCAGCAGGTCGACGATCATCACGTTCTCGGCGCGGTTCTTGGGGTCGTTCGCGAGAAAACGCGCGGCGGCGGCGTCCTGCTGCGCATCGGCGCTGCGCGCGGCCGTGCCCTTCATCGGTTTCGCGCGCAACGTTTGGCCGCGCTTCTCCACGAACAGCTCCGGCGAGCACGAGAGCACCCAGCAGTCGCCCGGCAACGCGATCAGCGCGCCGTAACGCACGCGCTGGCGCTCGCGCAAGCGCCTGTAAAGCGCGAGCGGCGAACCGTACGCCTCGAAGCCGAGCCGGTAGGTGTAGTTGATCTGATACGAGTCGCCCGCGCGCAAGGCATCCTGCACGGCGGCGATGTCATGCTCGAAACGCTCGCGATCGACACCGATCGTCACGCCCGCCACGCCTGCAGACGCAGGCGCTTCAGCGCCCTCTTTCGCCGCGAGCCAGGCATCGGCTTCCTCGCGCGAGAGCGTTTTGCAGCGTTCGAACAATAAAAAACGCAGCGCGGCGTGGCCGTGCTGCGTTTCGTTGGATGAGGTCGTGTCGCGCCTGGCGAATTCGAGCGTGCGTCCAAACTCGTAGTCGCCGATCACGAGGGCGTGAAGGCCCTTGGCCAGTTCGGCATTCGCCTGCGCGCACACCGCGTCGAGATCCGCCGCGCGTTGGCACGCAAGCTCGCGCACGAACCCCGTATAGAGGCGGCTCGAACGGCTCACCGCCGTCGAGTCGCCATCGTCGAGCAGCGCGAAAGTCGCGCCGCCAGCATTGACTGCCATTGCGATCACTACCTGCTGCTTACCTGCTGCATGGTGACGCCGGAAAAGCGCGTCAGTCGAAGAAGCTCTTCACGCGGTCGAACCAGCTCTTGCTTTGCGGGCTGTGGCGCGAACCGCCCTCCACGAGCGACTTCTCGAACTGCTGCAGCATCTCGCGCTGGTGTTCGGTGAGCTTGACCGGCGTTTCCACCTGAACATGCACATACAGATCGCCGGCGATGCTCGAACGCAGACCCTTGATGCCCTTGCCACGCAGACGGAACGTCTTGCCCGACTGCGTGCCTTCGGGCACCGTGAACGAGGCGCGGCCCGCCAGCGTCGGCACTTCGATCTCGCCGCCCAGCGCCGCCGTGGTGAACGGAATCGGCATCTGGCAGTGCAGGTCGTCGCCGTCGCGCTCGAACACCGCGTGCTGCTTGATGTGGATCTCGACATACAGATCGCCCGACGGCCCGCCGTTGATGCCAGGCTCGCCGTTGCCGGCCGAACGGATGCGCATGCCGTCGTCGATGCCCGCCGGAATCTTCACTTCGAGCGTCTTGGTTTCCTTGACCTTGCCTGCGCCGTGGCAGTTCGTGCAGGGTTCAGGAATGTACGAGCCCGTGCCGTGGCACTTAGGGCAAGTCTGCTGGATGCTGAAGAAGCCTTGCGACATGCGCACCGAACCCGAACCATGGCAGGTCGGGCAGGTTTCGGGCTTCGTGCCGGGCTTCGCGCCAGAGCCGTGACAGACTTCACAGCCGGTCCAGCCCGGCACGCGGATCTGCGTCTCGTAGCCGTGCGCCGCCTGCTCCAGCGAGATTTCCATGCTGTAGCGCAGGTCCGCGCCGCGATACACCTGCGGGCCGCTGCGCTGGCCACCGCGGCCGCCGCCAGCGGCCTGGCCGAAGATATCGCCGAAGATGTCGCCGAAAGCGTCCGCGAACCCGCCGAAGCCCTGCGCGCCCGCGCCGCCCATGTTGGGATCGACGCCGGCGTGGCCGTACTGGTCGTAAGCCGCGCGCTTTTGCGAGTCCGACAGCATTTCGTAGGCCTCTTTGGCCTCCTTGAAATGCTCTTCCGCATCCTTGTTGTCCGGATTGCGGTCGGGGTGGTACTTCATCGCGAGCTTGCGATACGCCTTCTTGATTTCGTCGTCGCTCGCGTTCTTCGCGACGCCCAGAACCTCGTAGTAATCCCGTTTCGCCATATCGGTTCAACGCCGGCCTCGCGCTTCACGGCGCGCGCCGGCTCCTCTTGAATGCTGGATCTCGTGACCCGTTTGCCGTTCCCCTGAACATCCGCACAGGCGCTTCTCACGCCGCGGCGGCCCCTGAAAGAGAACGGCCTCCATAAAACAAATGTGCCCGGAGAGCCGGATGGCTCGCCAGGCGCTGCAATGCTGACACGCATCGTAACCGATGCGGCCGCTTTCGTAGTCGCTTTCATCGGATCACGACCGTTCGCTGATCAGGCAGAACGGTCATGACCGCCACGAACCGGCTTAGTCCTTCTTGACTTCCTTGAACTCGGCGTCGACCACGTCGTCGGCGTCGTTCTGCGCGCCCTGCTCGGCCGCACCGGCACCTGCGGCACCCGCGCCGGCGGCACCGGCCGCGCCTGCCTGCTGCGCCTGCATGTCCGCGTACATCTTCTCGCCGAGCTTCTGCGACGCTGCCGACAGCGCCTCGACCTTCGCCTCGATCGTCGCCTTGTCGGCCGACGAGCTCTTCAGCGTTTCTTCGAGGTCCTTCAGCGCGGCTTCGATCGTTTCCTTTTCGCTGGCTTCGATCTTGTCGCCGTACTCGGCCACGGCCTTCTTCGTGCTGTGAACCAGTGCGTCGCCCTGGTTGCGCGCGTCGGCAATCTCGCGCAGACGGTGATCTTCTTCCGCGTTCGCTTCGGCGTCCTTCACCATCTTCTCGATTTCGGCTTCCGACAGACCCGAGTTCGCCTTGATGGTGATCTTGTTTTCCTTGCCGGTGGCCTTGTCCTTCGCGCCCACGTGCAGAATGCCGTTCGCGTCGATGTCGAAGGTCACTTCGATCTGCGGCACGCCGCGCGGTGCGGGCGGAATGCCTTCGAGGTTGAACTCGCCGAGCAGCTTGTTGCCCGCCGCCATTTCGCGCTCGCCCTGGAACACCTTGATCGTCACGGCCGACTGGCTGTCGTCCGCCGTCGAGTAGACCTGTGCGTGCTTGGTCGGGATCGTGGTGTTCTTGTTGATCATCTTCGTCATCACGCCGCCGAGCGTCTCGATACCGAGCGACAGCGGGGTCACGTCGAGGAGCAGCACGTCCTTGCGGTCGCCCGAGAGCACCTGCCCCTGGATCGCGGCGCCAACGGCCACGGCTTCGTCCGGGTTCACGTCACGGCGCGGGTCCTTGCCGAAGAACTCCTTGACCTTCTCCTGCACCTTCGGCATACGCGTCTGGCCGCCGACGAGAATCACGTCGTCGATGTCGCCGACCTTCACGCCTGCGTCCTTGATCGCCATGCGGCACGGCTCGATGGTGCGCTCGATCAGTTCCTCGACCAGCGCTTCCAGCTTGGCGCGCGTGAACTTGAGGTTCAGGTGCTTCGGACCCGAGGCGTCCGCCGTGATGTACGGCAGGTTGATGTCGGTCTGCTGGCCCGACGACAGTTCGATCTTGGCCTTTTCAGCGGCTTCCTTCAGGCGTTGCAGCGCGAGCACGTCCTTCGAGAGGTCGACGCCCTGCTCTTTCTTGAACTCGCCGATGATGTAATCGATGATGCGCTGGTCGAAGTCTTCACCGCCGAGGAACGTGTCGCCGTTGGTCGAGAGCACTTCGAACTGCATTTCGCCGTCGACATCCGCGATTTCGATGATCGAGATGTCGAACGTGCCGCCGCCGAGGTCGAACACGGCGATCTTGCGGTCGCCCTTTTCGGCCTTGTCCAGACCGAACGCGAGTGCGGCTGCCGTCGGCTCGTTGATGATGCGCTTGACTTCCAGACCGGCGATGCGGCCGGCGTCCTTGGTGGCCTGACGCTGGCTGTCGTTGAAGTACGCGGGAACCGTGATCACGGCTTCGGTGACCGGCTCGCCGAGGTAGTCTTCAGCGGTCTTCTTCATCTTGCGCAGCACTTCAGCCGATACCTGCGACGGCGCGAGCTTCGTGCCATGCGCTTCGACCCAGGCGTCGCCGTTGTCGTGCTTGACGATCTTGTAGGGCATCAGGCCGATGTCCTTCTGCACTTCCTTCTCTTCGAAGCGGCGGCCGATCAGGCGCTTGACTGCGTACAGCGTGTTCTTCGGGTTCGTGACCGACTGGCGCTTGGCCGGTGCGCCGACCAGCACTTCGTTGTCGTCCATGTAGGCGATGATCGAAGGCGTCGTACGGGCGCCTTCCGAGTTCTCGATCACCTTGACCTGATTGCCTTCCATCAGCGCCACGCACGAGTTGGTGGTGCCGAGGTCAATACCAATGATTTTGCCCATTTTTGTCAAATCTCCAGAATTTGGTCGCTGTGCGGACGCCGCTTTCGCGCTGCGCAGGTAACTACATGCTCGAGCCGCGTTTTCCCTTGTGCGCGGCTGGCGTCCACTTCAATACGGAACTACTGCCCAAATAAGTGCCGCTACGGCGATTTCAAGGGGTTTGGGCTATGCGTTCCATCATTTTTTTTAATCGCAGGGCCTCTGGGTTCCTTTGGGTTCCTTCAGGCCACCGCATTACTTACATCTTTCTTACTTCGGTGCCGAAACAGTCACGAGCGCCGGACGCAGCACGCGGTCGGCGATCACATAGCCCTTTTGCAGCACGCTGACCACCGTGTTCGCTTCCTGCTCGGACGGGACCATCGAGATGGCCTGGTGACGGTGCGGGTCGAACTTCTCGCCCACGGGGTTGATCGCGAGGACCTTGCCCTTCTCGAGCGCGCCGGTGAGCTGCTTGAGCGTGAGTTCGACGCCTTCGTTGACCTTGGCGAGGTCGTCCGAGTTATGGGCGAGAGCGGCTTCGAGGCTGTCCATCACCGGCAGCAGATGCTCGGCGAAGTTTTCGATCGCAAACTTGTGCGCCTTGGCGACGTCTTCCTGCGCGCGGCGGCGTACGTTCTCGGTCTCGGCCTTGGCGCGGACGAAGGCGTCCTGCAATTCGGCGACTTTCGCTTGGGCTTCGGCCAGTGCGGCCTCGGCAAGCGCCGCTGCGTTCTGGTCCACGCCGCCTTGGGCTGCCTGCTCGGCCGCTTCAGCCGCCTGGGGCTGGGCTGCCTGCGACGCCTCGTCCGCGGGCGTGGGGTTCTGGCTCGTCGGGTTCTCTTGCGTGTTTTCCATGTCGCTGAACGTGGTTGAATAGTGAAAAAGGGAACAAAGCTTCGGGCGCCATGACGCCGGCCGCTCTACTGCGCCTAGGCCGTTGCGCCGACGCGACAGAGGCTTCGGACATCGCGAGAGCACATGGGTGCCGGATCGCTTGTTTCAAGAGGCGCTTGCGGCTTTTTTATACAGAAAATCAAGCCGCGAAATCGCCCGTAACAATCAGTACTGCAGCGCCGCAAAAATGAAATTGAGTAAGGGACATCCCTGACCTACACTCAGGAACAGGTGCTGCTCATGACGCGTTTACCCTGAGTCCGGCACCGCACCGAATGGGCCCACGGACAGCACCTTTTGTAGCAGCATCACCGCACATAAAAACGCTATCCGGGCCTCGAGACTGGCTGTTTTGCTGCGATCCCAAGGGGAGTACCGTGAAACTGACCTTTGCCATATCGGTGGTCGCGCTGGTACTCATCGCCGGGACTACGACCATCTGCATGTCGGGCGCCGTGAACGAAAACACGACGGAATACGGGGGCGTGCACGCTACGATGGAAGCGCTCTTCAACCCTCACGCGAAAATTTGTCGATAGTGCGGCGGTCGCGCTTGGTCGGCCTGCCCTGCAACACGGCAGCCGGTTCGCGAAAGAGCCGGCGCCGGTCCTGCTCCGCCGCGCGTCGCTCGCGCCCGGCTTCAGTTTCCGCGTAGAGCGTCTGCGCGATGCTGGCGGGCCCGCGCATCTCGCAAATGCCCAATACCTGCACTTCCCAGACCACGTGATCGATCTCGATTTCGACGAGGTCGCCCACGCGCACGTCCTTCGACGCCTTCACGGCGTCGCCGCCAATGCGCACGCGCCCCTTGCTCACGGCGTCCGAGGCGAGCGAGCGCGTCTTGAAGAAACGCGCCGCCCATAACCATTTGTCGATGCGCAGCCGCGCGCCAGGTTCGGTCGAAATCTTGTAGTTCATCAGAAGCTTTCCGGATGCGCCGCGCAGTTCACGCTCAGTTCACTGGGTCAGGCCACTGCGCCAGCCGGCGCCGCGGCTTGCACGGGCCAGCCCTGCAGGTGCTGCGCAACAATCTCGCCCAGCGCCGCGATCCACGCCGGCGAGGCATTCAGGCATGCTATGCGGTGAAACTCCTTGCCGCCGCCGTGCAGGAACTCGTCGCGCACTTCCATGCCGATTTCCTCGATGGTTTCCAGGCAATCCGCCGTGAAACCAGGGCAGAACACGTCCGCACGGTGCACGCCGCCCGCGCCCAGTTCCCGCAGCGTGGGCGCCGTGTATGGCTGGAGCCATTGCGCCCGCCCAAAACGCGACTGGAAGGTCACCCGGCATTCGACCGGCGTTAGCTCCAGCGCGTGCATAAGGAGCGCGGCCGTTTGCTGGCACTGGTCGTGGTACGGGTCGCCCAGATCGAGCGTACGGCTCGGCACCCCGTGAAAACTCAGCACGAGGCGGTCGCCCGCCGCGAAATTGGGTTTGCCGTGCGCGTGCCAGTACTGGTGCACCTGGGCCGCGAGCGCCGCGATATACGCCGGATGGTCGTGATAGCCGCGCACCGTGCGAATTTCCGGCTGGTTGCGCATGCGGCGCAGCGCGGCGAAGGCCGCGTCGAACGCCGTGGCCGTGGTCGACGCCGAGTACTGCGGATACATCGGCATGAGCAGGATGCGTTCCGCGCCCGCGAGCTTGAGCTGGTTCAGCATCGCCGGGATGTCGGGCGTGCCGTAGCGCATCGCGTAATCGACGAGGACCGTGTAGTCGTTGATTTGCAGCAGATGGCGCAGGCCGTCGGTCTGCTTCTGCGTATGCACGCGCAGCGGGGAACCCTCGGGCGTCCAGACCGCCGCGTACTTCTTCGCCGACGACCGGCCGCGAAACGGCAGGATCAGCGTGCGCAGGATGACCTGCCAGATCGGCGCCGGAATCTCGACCACGCGCGGATCGGACAGAAACTGCGCGAGATAGCGGCGCACGGCGCGCGGCGTGGGCGCGTCCGGCGTGCCCAGGTTGATGAGCAGCACGGCGACGCGATGCGCCGCGGCGGACTGCGAAGGCCGCTCCAGGTCGAAACGCATAGGCGATCAGTGGCGCCGCGCGAATGCGCAGCAACGGTTGCATGAAACAAGCATTATAGCGGGCGGTCCTGGCGGGCCAAACCGGACCCGCGACGCGGCGACTCACCGCACGTTGGCGATTCGGCCGATGGCGCGCGCCACGCCTTTCGAGGGATGATCGTCGGAAAGAGGGTGGTCCGATGCCCGGTGCCCGATGCGGCGCTCAGTTCTGGCTGAGCGTGAGCGAGAGCAGGCGCGCCGTGATGTCGACGATCGGAATCACGCGGTTGTACGCCATGCGCGTCGGTCCGATCACGCCGAGCGTGCCGACGATCTTGCCGTTCACCTCGTAGGGAGCCGTCACCACGCTCATTTCCTCGATCGGCACGAGTTGCGACTCGCCTCCGATGAAAATCTGCACACCCTGCGCGTGGCTCGAGACGTCGAGCAGCTGCAGCAGGCTGGTTTTCTGGTCGAATACGTCGAAGAGCTTGCGCAGGCGCGCCATGTCCGAGGAAAGGTCGGCCACTTCGAGCAGGTTGCGCTCGCCGGAAATGAGCAAGGTGTCGCCGCTTTCGGGCTCTTCGGTGCTCGCGGTCACGGCCGCGTGCATGAGCGTGGTCATGTCGCCGCGCAGCGCGTCGATTTCCTCGCGCAGGCGGCGGCGCACCTCGTCGAACGACAGGCCCGCGAAGTGCGCGTTGATGTAATTCGAGGCTTCGATGAGCTCGGAAGGCGTGAAGTCGCGCTGCGTCGCCATGATGCGGTTCTGCACGTCGCCTTCGGGCGTCACGATGATGAGCAGGATGCGCTTGTCGGACAGGCGCATGAACTCGATCTGCTTGAACACGTGGCTGCGCCGGGGCGTCAGCACCACGCCCGCGAACTGCGAGAGGTTCGAGAGCACGCTGGCCGCCGCCGCCACCACTTTCTGCGGCTCGCCGGGGCGCAGCGTGGTCTTTACCGCCCGCGTGAGCGCGTCGTCGTCCGAACTGGGCTCGACGGTGAGCATGGTGTCGACGAACAGGCGATAGCCGCGCGGCGTGGGCACACGCCCGGCCGAGGTATGCGGGCTGGACACGAGACCCAGCTCCTCGAGGTCCGACATGACGTTGCGGATCGTCGCCGGGCTCAGTTCCAGGCCGGAATAGCGCGACAGCGTGCGCGAGCCGACCGGCTGACCTTCGGCGATGTAGCGCTCGATCAGCGTCTTGAGGAGGGTTTGTGCGCGGGGATCTAGCATGACTCAAAATTTTAGCCTAATGGCGGGTTGGCCGCGAGTGCGCCGCCAGGTCGGGCCAGACTGGCAGGCCCGCAGCGCGGGGCGGCCCGGTTTCGGCCGTTACCGCCGGGCATGTTGCATGGCACATCGTCTGGCACATCGCGCGTTGTCATCGCCGTGTCACCGGCTTCGGGCGGGAGGGCGCGGCGCGCAAGGCCTGGCGGGCCGCGCCCGGCTTGCGCCAGGTTCTTTTCGTGACCTGACTATGGTGTAATGCCGGCATGCAGATCCAGAAGATCCAGAGCCAGTTCAAGACGGTTGCGCTCGTTGGGCGCAGCAATACGCCAGGCATTGCCGAGCCGCTGACGGCGCTCGCCCAGACCATTTCGAAGCGCGGCTTCGAGGTCGTGTTCGAAGCGCAAACCGCAGAGGAAATCGGCGCGCAAGGCTATCCCGCGCTGCAGCCGTCCGAAATCGGCGCGCGCGCGGACGTGGCCGTCGTGCTCGGCGGCGACGGCACGATGCTCGGCATGGGCCGCCAGCTCGCACCCTACCGCACGCCGCTCATCGGCATCAACCACGGGCGGCTCGGCTTCATTACCGACATCGCGTTCTCCGAGATGCAGGAGGTCGTGCCGCAACTGCTCGCGGGCTCGTTCGAGCGCGAGGAGCGCTCGCTGCTGGAGTCGCGCATCACCCGCGACGGCGACCCGATCTACCACGCGCTCGCCTTCAACGACGTGGTCGTGAACCGTAGCGGCTTTTCGGGCATGGCCGAACTGCGCGTGAACGTCGATGGCCGCTTCATGTACAACCAGCGCTCCGACGGCTTGATCGTCGCGACGCCCACGGGCTCGACCGCCTACGCGCTCTCGTCGCAGGGGCCGATCCTGCATCCGCAGCTGCAAGGCATCGTGCTCGTACCGATCGCGCCGCATGCGCTCTCGAACCGCCCGATCGTGCTGCCCGACGACTGCAAGGTGAGCATCCAGATCGTGGCGGGCCGCGACGTCAACGTGAACTTCGACATGCAGTCGTTCACGGCGCTGGAACTGAACGACGTGATCGAGGTGCGCCGCTCGCGCCACACGGTGCCCTTCCTGCACCCGGTCGGCTATAGCTACTACCGCACGCTGCGCAAGAAGCTGCATTGGAACGAGCACCCCTTGCTGCAGGGCGATCCGGAGGACTAAACCCGCGTCCTGGCGTGAAGCGCGCGGGTGCGTTGCCATGCAGCCAGCAGTCCCACGGTAATCAAAGCCAACCCAAAAAAGCAGAACCAGACGCCATGCTTCGCCATCTCTCGATTCGCGACTTCGTGATCGTCGCCGCGCTCGACCTCGAATTCGATAGCGGTTTCACCGTGTTTTCCGGCGAAACCGGCGCGGGCAAGTCGATCCTGATCGATGCCCTCGCCCTCACGCTCGGCACGCGCGCCGACGCGAGCGTCGTGCGCACCGGCGAGGCCCGCGCCGACATCACCGCCGAGTTCGACGTGCCCGCGCATGCCGCGCTTTGGCTCGACGAGCAGGCGCTCACGAACGGCGACGGCGAGCACACGGTCATGATGCGCCGCGTGGTGGACAGCGGCGGGCGCTCGCGTGCCTTCATCAACGGGACGCCCGCCACGCTCGCGCAACTGCGCGAGCTGGGCGAAATGCTCGTGGACATCCACGGCCAGCATGCTCACCAACTGCTCATGCGCCCCGATGCGCAGCGCGAACTGTTCGACACGCACGCGGGCCTCACGGATCTCGCCGCCACCGTCACGCGCGCGTGGCGCGAGGCACGCGACGCGCGTCTCGCCCTGCAGAGCGCCATGTCGCGCGACCGCGAGCTGCAACTCGAGCGCGAGCGCCTCGCGTGGCAGCTCGCCGAGCTCGACAAGCTCGCGCCGCAGCCGGGCGAATGGGAAGACGTGAACGCGGAGCACGTGCGGCTTTCGAACTCGGCCAACCTGATCGAAGGCGTACAAGGCGCGCTCGCGGCGTTATCGGAATCCGATGAGGCGATGCTCTCGCAGCTGAACTCGATCGTCTCGAAGCTGCGCTCCCTCGCCGAAGTCGACGCCGAACTCAACGACGCCCTCGCCGCGCTCGAACCGGCCGCGATCCAGATCCAGGAAGCGGCGTACTCGCTCTCGCACTACGCGCAACGCCTCGATCTCGATCCGCAACATCTCGCGCAGGTCGAACGGCGCCTCGACGCGCTGCATTCGACGGCGCGCAAGTTCCGCCTGCCGGCCGAAACGCTACCTGAGGAACACGCGTCGCGCCGCCAGCAGCTCGCGGCACTCGATGCCGCATCCGATCTCGACGGCCTGCGCGCCGCCGAGCAGAAGGCGCAGGAAGCCTATCTCGTGCAGGCACGCCAGCTCTCGAAGGCGCGCGCCAAGGCGGCGAAGGCGCTCGGCTCGGCGGTCACGCAAGGTATGCAGGAACTGTCGATGGCCGGCGGTAGCTTCGAAGTCGCGCTCGTGGCGCTCGGCAGCAGCTCGACCGGCGAGCCGATCGGCGGCGCGCACGGTCTGGAGCAGATCGAATTCCGCGTGGCGGGCCATGCCGGCGTGCCGCTGCGCCCGCTCGCGAAAATCGCCTCCGGCGGCGAACTCGCACGCATCAGCCTCGCGCTTGCCGTGATCGCGAGCGCGGCGAGCCCCACGCCCACGCTGATCTTCGACGAAGTGGATACGGGCATTGGCGGTGCAGTCGCCGAAGTGGTGGGACGTTTGCTGCACCAGCTCGGTCGCGCGCGCCAGGTGCTGTGCGTGACGCACTTGCCGCAGGTCGCGGCGCGCGGCGATCACCACTTCCAGGTGGCGAAGTCCGGCGACGGCAACGGCGGCACGGTCTCGGCCGTCACGCCGCTCGACAGGGGCGGCCGGGTGGAGGAAGTCGCGCGCATGCTGGGCGGCCTGGAGATTACCGCGACGACCAGGCGGCATGCGAAGGAGATGCTGGCCGCTTGAGCTTCCCTGCCTCGTTGATACAACCCTAAATATTGCCTCCAATCAGTCCGAATTTAGGTCTATATTTAGACCTAATGACATGCCAGCCCGAGAACGGAGATGAAGCCCAGCCAGGTGAAGCCCATTAGCTACCTGAAGAGCCACGCCGCTGAGATCGTCCGCGAGATTACGGAAAGTGGCGAGCCGATGCTGATCACCCAGAACGGTGAAGCCCGGGTCGTCGTACAGGACGCACAATCCTACGAGGATATGCAACAAACGTTAGCACTTCTGAAGATTCTGACGCTGGGGCGCAAGGACATCGAAGCCGGTCGCTACATTCCGGCGAGCGATGTTTTCACTGAACTGGAGCAGATGGACAAGGACGACGGTATTGCATGAAGGCCGTCTTCCTCCAGTCGGCGCGGACCGACATGCAAGACATTCGACGTCACGTGATCGCCAAATTCGGCCCGAAGGCCTGGCATGAAACATCGGCGAAGATTCGCGACGATATTGAACAACTCGAGGCATTTCCCCGAAATGGGCACGTTCCTCCTGAGCTCGCGGAACTGGGCTCTACGAACTATTGGCAGATAGTAAGCGGCATGAACCGCATCATCTACGAGATTGACGATCCGATGATCTATATCCATTTGATCGTCGACACCCGCAGAGACCTGAAGGACGTTCTGGCCAGGCTTTTGCTGCGGCCCTAAGCCTCCCCGCGCTTCCCGAACACACGCTTCCACAACGCCAGCACGGCCTCGCGCTCGCGCTCCACACGCGCCGGATCGACACGCGCCTTCTCCATACCGTCGAGCCGCAACTGATGCTGCAGCTTGCGATACAGCCGGTACGCGGAGCCTATCGTCTCGGCCTCCTCCTCGCTCATGAGCCCGAAGCGCGACACCTCGCGCAGCAACGCGATGTTGCCCGTGTTGCGGATCAGCTCGGGGTCCTGCGCCGCATGCAGCAGCACCCAGTACTGCACGAGAAACTCGATGTCCACCATGCCGCCGCGGTCATGCTTCAGGTCGAAGAGTTCGGTGCGGTTCGGGTGGCCATCTTCCACGCGCTGGCGCATCTCCACGATTTCCTTCGCGAGCGGCGCGGCGTCGCGCGGCGTGGTCAGCACCTGCACGCGGATCGCCTCGAAGGCGCTGCCGATCGCCACGTCCCCGGCCGAGAAGCGCGCACGCGTGAGTGCCTGGTGCTCCCAGACCCACGCCGTGTTCGCGGCGTCGCCCTCGCGCAGCTGGTAGCGGCGGAACGCATCGAGGTCGGTCACGAGCAGCCCGGACTCGCCGTTCGGCCGCAGGCGCAGATCGACGTCGAACAACGTGCCCGCGCCGGTGGCCGTGGTGAGCCACGTGATGAGGCGGCGCGCGAAGGTCGCGTAGATCTCCGAGGCGCGCTCGTCCTCGTCTTCGTACAGAAAGATGATGTCGAGGTCCGACGCGTAGCCCAGCTCCTTGCCGCCCAGCTTGCCGTAGGCGATCGCCGCGAAGCGCGGCACCTCGCGATGGCGTTTGGCGAACTGCTTCCAGACGGTCTCGATGGTCACGCCGAGCACGGCGTCGGCAAGCTCCGAGAGCCGGTCGCTCACGTGCTCCACCGATAGCCGCCCCGCCAGGTCGTTGAGCAGGATGCGGAACACCTCGGCCTGGTGCGCGTGACGCAGCAGGTCCATCTGCTGTTCGACGTCGGCGGCAGCGGCGAGCCGTGCGCGCAACAGACGCGAGAATTCAGGCCAGTCGAAGGGCGATGCAACTGCCTCGTCGTCGAGCAGTTCGTCGAGCAGTTGCGGATGGCGGATCAGATAGCCCGCCGCCCAGCGAGAGCCGCCCAGCACCTTGAGCACGCGGCTGAGCGCATCCGGATATTCGCAGAGCAGCGCGAGATACGCGCCGCGCCGGATCACGGCTTCGAGCAGGTCGAACATGCGCGCGAGCGTGTCGCCGCGGCGCTCGCGCGGCTCGAGCGTGCGTGCAGCTTCGAGCGCGCGCTGCGCGACGCTGTCGAAGCGCTCGCGGCTCTTCTCGGGCAGCCCCGCGTAACGCGCCGACTGCCAGAGTCCGCGCAGGCGCGCGAGCAGCGGCGCCGGGTCGTCGATACCCAGTTCCGTGAGACGTTCGAGCAACGAGTCTTCGGCGCCCTCTTCCATGAGCGCACCGCTCCAGACCCATGCCGCCGCGCCGTCTTCCGAGGCGCCGCAGCCGCCCTCGCCGCCCATCTTGTCGGAGAAAATCTGCACGAACTGGCGCTCGACGTTGTCGCGGTGGCCGTCGAGCGTCGTCATCAGCGCGGCATAGTCGGCAAAGCCCATCGACTTCGCGAGCGCCGCGCGCTCCTCGGCGTCGACAGGCATGGCGTGCGTTTGCGCGTCGTCGCGGTATTGCAGGCGATGCTCGAGGTCGCGCAGAAAGTTGTAGGCGCGCGCGAGCTCGCCGCACACCTCCGGCGCGATCAGTCCACGCGCGGCGGCGTAGCCGAGCACCGCGAGCGTCGGGCGCACGCGGAAACCCGCATCCTGGCCGCCGCGAATGAGCTGGAACACCTGGGCGCTGAACTCGATCTCACGAATCCCGCCGCGCCCGAGCTTGATGTCGTCGGCCTTGTCGGGGCGCATCATGGCGCGCCGCTGCGCTTCCTGGCGAATCTGCAAGTGCAGCGAGCGGATTGCGCTGATCACGCCGAAATCCAGGTAGCGCCGGTAGACAAATGGCTTCACGAGCGAATCGAGCTGACGGGCAAGACGCAGCGCGCTGTCGCTCTCGTCCCCGGAAACGAGCCGCCCCTTGATCCACGCATAGCGCTCCCACTCGCGGCCCTGCACGTAGAAGTACTCTTCGAGCATGCCGAGGCTGCACACGAGCGGCCCGGAGTCGCCGTTCGGGCGCAGACGCATGTCCACGCGAAACACGAAGCCATCGGCCGTCACGTCGGAGAGCGCGGCGATCAGGCGTTTGCCCACGCGCGTGAAGAAGTCCTGCGTGGCGATGGGCGAGCGCTGGCCTCCCGTGGTTTCGCCGTCGTCCTCGTAGACGAAGATCAGGTCGATGTCGGACGAAACGTTCAGCTCGCGTCCGCCCAGCTTGCCCATCCCCACCACGCCGAGCGTGAGGCGCTCGCCGCCCGGGCCGCGCGGCTCGCCGAAGAGCGTCTCGAGGTCGGCGCTCACGCAGGCGAGCGCGCGCTGGATCGTGACTTCGGCGAGATCGGTCATGCTGCCGGTCACTTCGGCGACGTCGGCCACGCCGCCGAGATCGCGCTCCATCACCGCGCAGATCACTTCCACGCGCAACTGGCGCAGGACCTTCTTCAACTGCTCGTCGTTGAGCGCTGCGCCAGGTGCGGCGTTTGCTTCGGCGAGCAGTTCCCCGCTCAACGCGTCGAGCCGCGCGACGATGCGTTCGCGCGAGAGCGGTGCCACGGCCAGCGCCTCGACCTGCGCCGCGAGGCCAGGGCGCGCGGCGTAAGCCCGTGCTGCATAGCGGGAATAGCTGGAACTCAGAAGAGGGATGTCAGTCATGAAGTGCTGCTTGCCGGGAAGGCTCGCTGTTCGCTGTTGTGTCGCTGTTCGCTGTTGTGTCGCTGTTCGCTGTTGTGTCGCTGTTCGCTGTTGTGTCGCTGTTCGCTGTTGTGTCGCTGTTCGCTGTTGTGTCGCTGCGCGCGCCTGGGTTGATGACGGTGTCGATGCGACGATGCCGATCTCGACGGTTCGACCGAGAGGGTTCGCCCCGCGCCACGCGCGCACCGCCCACCGGCTCTCGCGGTCCGTCTCGCCGATGCGTCCGGCATAGCCGCCACTGCAGTGCAAAAAATCATGCGTGTCACGCGCCGAGCGGCCATCCCGGCTTCCCCGGATGGGCCTTCTGACGGCCCTCTGTGATACATTTCGTCGTTAGAACGCAACGCTACCATACCCCACCCGCCGCAGCATGTCCGAGCGAAACGATCACGCCGGCCTACCCCAATCTGGACATGCCAGCCAGGCTACCGAGCCAGGGGGTCCGCACCATCATCATCCGGTCCTGCGCCACACACTGCGCGTGCTGGCGATCATCGCGCTCGTCCTGTATTTCCTTGTCTCTGTCCTGCTGCTCGGTCTGCGCTACGTCGTGCTGCCATACGTGGACAACTTGCGTCCGCGCATCGAGCAGCTCGTCTCCTCGAAGATTCACGCCGAATTGCGCATCGGCAAGCTCGCGCCGCACTGGTCGGGCTTCCAGCCCGGCATCGACGTCACTGATCTGACGATTCGCGACCGCCACGGCAACATCGCGCTCGACGTGCCGCACGCCACGGCCTCGGTGTCGTGGCGCTCGGTCGTGCTGTTCGAACCGCTGCTCTCGAGCATCGTGGTCGAGCAGCCCGACGTGCACATCGCGCGCGAGGACGACGGCACGCTCACCGTGGCGGGCGTGCCGGTGCCCACCGCACACACGGGCAACGCCACCTTCACGACGTGGCTCATGCGCCAGCAGGCCGTCGTGCTGCGCGGCGGCACGCTGCGCTGGCACGACGCCACGCGCGACGTGCCCGACCTCGCGTTCTCGCACATCCGCCTCGCGATCCTCAACGACGGGTACGATCATCGCGTCGCGCTCCAGGCGCCGGCCGAGGGCACCGTGCTGCACGGCCCGCTCGACTTCCGCGCGCACTTCACGCACGCGCGCTACGCACAGGCCGGCAAGCCGATCAGCTGGACGGGCGACACCTATCTCTCGACCGGCCCCGTCGATCTGCCCACGCTCGCGCGCTACATCAACTTCCCGATCGCTACCTACGCGGGGCGCATCGACAACTCGATCTGGGCGCACTTCTCGAACGGACGCATCCTCGAGGCGAGCGGCGCGCTGGAAGGCGCAAACGTTTCGTTGCGCACGCGGCCCACGCAGCCGCTGCTCGACATGCCGGTCGCGAGCTTCCACTGGAGCCTGGGCATCCAGCCCGACGACTACGCGCTCAAGCTGCGCGACTTGCACGCGGAACTGGGCCAGCCGCCGCTCGACGACGGCACGCCGCTCACGCGCTCGCTCGCGCTCACGACGCTCGATGCGCGCTTTCGCCAGCAAACGCTCCAGCACGGCCAGCTCATGAGCGTGCGCGGCGACCGCATCGATCTCGGCATCCTCGCCGAGTTCATGCGCGCGCTGCCGCTACCCGGTCGCGTGCAGGGCGCGCTCGTGCGCTTCGACCCGCGCGGGCTGGTGGCGAACTACGACCTATCCCTCGAGCGCGCGAAGCCCGAGTCGGGTGAAGCGGCTGCCGAGCAGCGCTCCACCAGCGTCGAGCCGGTCACCCACTATCGCTTCAAGGGCGACCTGCAGGGCATCAGCATGAATGCGCAGGAGCCGGGGCCGGGCCTCACGCCGCGCGGCCACCCGCGCGCGGGCCTGCCGGGGGTCGAGAATCTCTGGGGGCACATCGATGCCGACGAATCGCACGGCACCATCGACCTCGACACGAACAGCGTCGCCATCACGCTGCCTGGCGTGTTCGACAATCCCCGCCTCACGTTCGACCGGCTCTCGGGCGCGGCCAGATGGACCGTGGCCGCTGAGCGCGAGCCCGGCAACCGGCTCAAGGCATTCACCGTCGATGTCGCGAACCTGGGCATCGAGAACGCCGACGCGCGCGCGAAGATGACCGCGCACTACACGAACCCCGGCAAGGGACGCGGCTCGCTCGACCTCGTCGCGCATTTCGATGAGGCCAGGGTCAAGGCCATCCCGCGTTACCTGCCCACCGCCATCAGCGAGAAGACGCGCATCTATCTCGGCCACGGCCTGCAGGCAGGCCTGTCGAAGGGTGCGACGATCGAGATCCACGGCGACCTCACCAAATTCCCCTACTCGCGCGACCCCGACGCGGGCCAGTTCCGCATCGTCGCGCCGTTCACGGGCGGCCGCTTCGACCCGTCGCCGTTCCCGCCGCGCACGATGCGCAACGGCGCACCGAACGTCTGGCCGGCGTTCGACGGCATCGACGGCGTGTTCAAGCTGCATGAGAACAAGCTGCGCTTCGACGTCGATCGCGGCCACTACCGCAACTTCGTGCTGCGCAACGTGAGCGGGCGCATCGAGGAACTGGGCATCAAGGGCTCCGATATCGTGATCGAGGGCAGCGGGCGCGGGCCGCTCGCGGACCTGCTCGACTACGCGGACAACAGCTCGATCGGCTACATGTCGAAGCACGCCACCGCCAAGGTGCGTGCGCAAGGGCAGTCCACGCTCGCACTCAAGCTCACGATCCCGCGCCATCCGATGCCGAAGGTGCTGCTCGCGGGCGCCATCGGCTTCGAGAACAACACGCTCACCGCGAAGAACGTGCCGCCGGTCTCGAAACTCACCGGGCAGGTGCGCTTCACGAACCACAGCGCCAATGTCGACCGGCTCACGGCGCGCTTTCTCGGCGGCGATCTGCGCGCGAGCGGCGGTATGCGCGACGACGGGCACTATAAGGTGGACGTGGCCGGCGACGTCGCGGTCGATGCGGCGCGCGGGCTGAACCTGCATGGCATGGCGGCGGCGGCGCTCGGGCGCCTGTCGGGCGCTGCGCCCTACTCGCTTTCGGTAGCCGGCCAGCGCGGGCGCCTGCCCGACGTGAAGGCGAACGCCGATCTCACCGGTCTCGCGCTCGACCTGCCCGCGCCGTTCGGCAAGGCCGCCGGCACACCGATGCCGCTGAACTTCGAATTGCAGCCGGGCACGGGCACGCCCGCCGAATCCGCCGTCGGCGCCGATGCCAGGGCTGACGACGCCGCCTTCGAACACGCAGAACTCACACTCGGGCCGCTTGCCGCGCGCTACGTGATGCGCCGCCATCCGGGTCACGTACCGGAAGTCGTGCGCGGCGCGATCGGCATGAACCGCCCGGCCGATCTACCCTCGGAAGGCGTGGCCGCCGCCGTCGACCTGCCCACCTTCGACGCCGACGCCTGGCGCGCCGTGGTGCAGCAGTTGCGCGGGACCGCGGCGGCCCAGGCCCAGGGCGCGACGCCTGCGAGCGCGGCGGCAAGCGGCGCGCGGGCGGCGGTTCCCCCGCCGCGAACCGCCGCAGAAAGAGCGGCCGAGCGGATGGCTCAAAATCAAGACGCGGCCCCGGGCGCAACTTCCGAATCTGCCGTGCCCAGCGCCGCGGCTGCCGCGCCGCAAAGCCCGGCATCGGCCACCACGGCCACCACGGCGGCCGCGCCAACCGCCGCCTCGTCACCGCTCGCCCCCAACGGCGCGGTCGGCCAGTTCCTGCCTTCGCGCTTCGCGGTCCACGTCGGCACGCTCACGCTGCTCAAGCGCCACTGGGAGAACGTCGTGCTCGGCGCATCGCGCACCGGCGAGCGCGGCAACGAATGGCAGGCCAACGTCGCCTCCAACCAGGTCTCGGGCCACGTCTCGTGGAAGCCGGGCGCCGTGCCGGGCGCACCGGGCACGCTCGAAGCGCGGCTCGCGCGCCTCACCGTGCCCGCTGCCACCGAAAACGACCTGCTCGGCCAGGCGATGTCGCAGCCCGCGCAGAACATGCCGTCGATCGACCTCGTCGTGAACCAGCTCATCGTGCGCGATCGCGACCTCGGCCGTCTCCAGGTCAACGCGCACAACTTCGACGACAACGGCGTGCCGGTCTGGCAGCTCGACCAGCTCGACATCAGCAACCCGGACGCGCACCTCACCGCCACGGAAAACTGGCGCGCGGTGGGCGACACGGCAGCCAGCGAGGATTCGGCCGCAGCCGGCATGCAAACGGCGCGCCGCACGGCGCTCGATTTCCATCTCGACATCAAGGACGCCGGCGCCCTGCTCCAACGCGCCGGCCGGCCACATGTGCTCAAGAACGGCTCGGGCACGCTCGCGGGCAACCTGGAATGGCAAGGCGGCCCCACGCGCATCGACTTCCCGTCGCTCAACGGCAACCTCACCCTTGACCTGCGACACGGCCAGATCCTCAAGGTCGATCCGGGCGTGGCAAGGCTGCTCGGCGTGCTGAGCCTGCAAAGCCTCGCGCGCTTCCTCACGACGGACTTCCGCGACGTCATCGGCGAGGGCCTGCCCTTCACGAGCGCGACGGCCACCGCGCAGATCCAGAACGGCATTGGCAGCACCCACGATTTCAAGCTCGTCACCGCCCCCGGGCGCGCGACGATGGCGGGCAGCGTCGACCTCGCGCACGAAACCCAGGACCTGCACGTGCACGTGGTGCCGACGGTCAGCGCGGGCGCGGGCGTGGTCGCGGCGGCCATCATCAATCCGCTCTTCGGCCTCGGCGCGCTGATCGGCGACGTCGTGCTCTCGCAAACGCTCGAGCACGCCTTCGCGATGGACTTCGCGATTACGGGCCCGTGGGCCAAACCGCACATCGAGCGGCTGCATGGCGATCAGGGTAAGATGGACGCGCAGGCGCCGGCCGCAGTGCACTGAATTGCGCACTGAGTTGCCGCCAGGTGCGCCGCGTCGTGGGCACGCGGTATGCGCGCCATGCATCCCGAACCCAATCAAGATCTGCCGATGAGCGCTCCCCCCCTCGACCCGTTTCGCGTCGCCGCGCTGCAGATGGTCAGCACGCCCGAGCGCGATCGCAATCTCGCCGAAGCGGACCAGTTGATCGCCGAAGCCGCCGCCGCGGGCGCGCGCCTCGTGTTGCTGCCCGAATATTTCTGCTTCATGGGTCACAAGGACAGCGACAAACTGGCGATTCGCGAGCCCCACGGCGACGGCCCCATTCAGCGTTTTCTCGCCGATGCCGCAAGGCGCCATGACGTGTGGGTGATCGGCGGCACGTTGCCGCTGAATGCGCCCGAGGAAACCCGTGTGCTCAATACCACGCTCGTGTTCGACCCGAGCGGCGAGGAGCGCGCGCGTTACGACAAGATCCACCTCTTCAATTTCGAAAAAGGCGCCGAATCGTTCGATGAAGCGCGCACGATCCGGCCCGGCGCCGAGGTGCGCACGTTCGAGGCGCCGTTTGGCCGTGTCGGCCTGTCGGTCTGCTACGATCTGCGCTTTCCCGAGCTGTACCGGCGCATGGGAGACTGCGCACTGATGGTCGTGCCTTCAGCGTTCACTTACACCACCGGCCGCGCCCACTGGCAGCTCCTGCTGCGCGCCCGCGCGATCGAGAACCAGTGCTACGTGCTCGCCGCGGCGCAAGGCGGCACGCACGAGAACGGCCGCCGCACATGGGGCCACAGCATGCTGGTCGACCCGTGGGGCGAGATCGTCGACGTGCGCGACGAAGGCCCGGGCGTGGTGGCCGGCGACATCGACCTCGAGCGCATCGCCAGCGTGCGCGCGAGCCTTCCGGCGTGGCGTCACCGCGTGCTCGACTGCGCATGACGCGCGTAACGCATGCAACGCACGCGACGACTGGCCCCGCGAATGAACCCCATCGAATTCCACGCGAGTTCTCCGTTTAAGGCGCTTGATTTCGCAGCACCGCGCCCGAATCTCCATTGACAGACTTTATCGTTGATCCCACAGAGCGCATGAACATCATCGAACCCGGCATCCGCAATCTGGCGACCGCGAAGGACCTGCTCCTCACGCCCTACGGCCTCGACGAGGCAGTGCTCACGCGCACGCTCGGCGAGATCTTCACGCATCGCATCGACTACGCCGATCTCTACTTCCAGACCACGCGCAGCGAGGCCTGGAGCCTCGAGGAAGGCATCGTCAAGTCGGGCAGCTTCAGCATCGACCAGGGCGTCGGGGTGCGCGCCGTATCCGGCGAGCGCACCGCTTTCGCCTACTCCGACGACCTCTCGCCCGAAGCGATCCGCCAGGCCGCCATCGCCACGCGCTCGATCGCCAAGGCGGGCGGCGGCAAGCAGAAGATCCAGGTGGCGAAGTCGCTCACGGGCATTGCGGGCCGCGATCTGTACCTGCCCTCCGACCCGTTGAGCTCGCTCGACGCGACCGAAAAAGTGAAGCTGCTCGAGCGCATCGAAGAGATGGCGCGCGGGCGCGATCCGCGCATCACGCAAGTCATGGCCGCGCTCGCGGGCGAGTACGACGTGGTGCTCGTGGCCCGCAGCGACGGTGCGCTCGCCGCCGACATCCGCCCGCTCGTGCGTGTCTCGGTCACGGTGATCGCCGAGCAGAACGGCCGCCGCGAGATCGGCAACGGCGGCGGCGGCGGCCGCTACGACTATGGCTATTTCACCGACGACCTCCTGTCGAAGTACGTGGACGACGCCGTGCATGCTGCGCTCGTGAACCTCGAAGCGCGCCCGGCACCCGCCGGCGCGATGACCGTCGTGCTCGGCCCGGGCTGGCCCGGCGTGCTGCTGCACGAGGCGATCGGCCACGGCCTCGAAGGCGACTTCAACCGCAAGGGCTCGTCGGCGTTCGCCGGGCGCATTGGCGAGCGGGTAGCCGCGAAGGGCGTGACCGTGGTCGACGACGGCACGCTGCCCAACCGCCGCGGCTCGCTCAATATCGACGACGAAGGCAACCCCACGCAGTGCACGACGCTGATCGAGGACGGCATTCTCAAGGGCTACATTCAGGACTCGCTGAACGCGCGCCTCATGAAGATGCCCGTGACGGGCAACGCTCGCCGCGAGTCGTACGCCGCGCTGCCCATGCCGCGCATGACCAACACGTACATGCTCAACGGCGACAAGGACCCGCAGGAAATCATCGGCTCGGTGAAGAACGGTCTGTATGCCGTGAATTTCGGCGGCGGTCAGGTGGACATCACGAACGGCAAGTTCGTGTTCTCGGCCTCCGAAGCCTACATGATCGAAAACGGCAAGATCACCTACCCCGTGAAGGGCGCGACGCTCATTGGCAGCGGCCCGGAATCGCTCAAGTACGTGAGCATGATCGGCAACGACATGCGCCTCGATTCGGGCGTGGGCGTGTGCGGCAAGGAGGGTCAGAGCGTGCCGGTGGGCGTGGGTCAGCCGACGCTGCGCATCGACCGCATGACGGTCGGCGGCACGGTTTAAGCGCTTGGCCTGCGCGCATTCCATGCACGGTGATGCGGGAATTCCGCATCGCCGTGCGGTTTTTCTGCACATGAATCATTTTTTGCGCAGATAGTCCGCTTTTTCACCTCACCCTGCTTGCCAGCCCCGAGAAGGCCGGGTTATAAAGGCAATCACCCTTTCGACGTAACGAACGTTCAGACAAGACCGCCATGTTCGCCACGAAGTTTTATTTTTACTTCTTTTGGTATCTCAGACCGCTGGCGGATCGAGAGGGTTGATAGTACGCGCAGGACCCCGAACACACGAGAAACCGCCAGCCAAGCCTGGCGGTTTTTTTTCGCCCCGCAGTTTCGACAACAGTTGCGAGCCGCACCTTCATCTAACCGAATTTGAAGCACCGTCCGAACGACGCACGCTACGCACAGGATCAGGAGAAAACGACCATGCCCCCGCACAACACCGACGATGTCCGCATTCGCGAACTCAAGGAACTCACGCCGCCCGCTCACCTGATCCGCGAATTCCCCTGCTCGGAAGCGGCCTCCACGCTGATCTTCGAATCGCGCCGCGCCATGCACCGCATCCTGCACGGCATGGACGACCGCCTGATCGTCATCATCGGGCCGTGCTCGATTCACGACACGAAGGCCGCGGTCGACTACGCGAAGAAGCTCGTCGAAGAGCGCAAGCGCTTCAAGAACGAGCTCGAAATCGTGATGCGCGTGTACTTCGAGAAGCCGCGCACGACGGTGGGCTGGAAGGGCCTCATCAACGACCCGTTCCTCGACAACAGCTTCAAGATCAACGACGGTCTGCGCACCGCGCGCGAATTGCTCGTCTCGATCAACGAGCTGGGCCTGCCCGCCGGCACCGAATACCTCGACATGATCAGCCCGCAGTACATCGCCGACCTCATCTCGTGGGGCGCGATCGGTGCGCGCACAACGGAATCGCAGGTGCACCGCGAGCTGGCTTCTGGTCTGTCGTGCCCGGTCGGCTTCAAGAACGGCACGGACGGCAACGTGAAGATCGCCGTGGACGCGATCAAGGCCGCCTCGCAGCCGCACCATTTCCTCTCGGTGACGAAGGGCGGCCACTCGGCTATCGTCTCGACCGCGGGCAATGAGGACTGCCATGTGATTCTGCGCGGCGGCAAGACGCCGAACTACGACGCGGATAGCGTAAACGCCGCGTGCAGCGATATCGGCAAGGCGGGTCTCGCCGCGCGACTCATGATCGACGCGAGCCACGCAAACAGCTCGAAGAAGCACGAGAACCAGATTCCGGTGTGCGCCGACATCGGCCGCCAGGTGGCGGGGGGTGACGAGCGCATCGTCGGCGTGATGGTGGAGTCGCACCTCGTGGCGGGCCGCCAGGACCTGAAGGAAGGCTGCGAGCTGACCTATGGCCAGAGCATCACTGATGCGTGCATCGGCTGGGACGAAAGCGTGGGCGTGCTCGAAGGGCTCGCGCAAGCGGTGAAACAGCGTCGCATTGCGCGCGGTTCGGGCAACTGAGCGCCGCACGCATCGGAGCGCGCGGTGCGGTCATTTAATGCCGCGCTGCGCGTGAATCAAAGCCGCTCTGCGCGCTCGGGCCGCACCGCGCCGATGCACAGATCGGCAATCCCGATCACGTTGCCGATGAGCCTGCCGCGCCGGTCGAGATGCGCCTCCGGGCGCACCGACTTCACGCAGTTCATGCTGAGCGCACGCAGGATGTTGCTGGTCGCTTCCTTGCGCGACATCACGCCCTTGTTGCACAGGTACATCGCGTTGACCACCTGCGAATAGCCGAAACGGCGACCCGAAACGCGCCCGCCTCGCAGCCCGAGGTGCACGCCGAGCAGATAGTCGCAGTACACGAGCCCGCCACGGCGCGCGAGGCGCCGCGAGAAGTCCTTGTCTTCCAGCCAGCCGTACAGCACGAGACGCTCGTCGAAGCGCAGATCGGCGATGGCCTGCGCGCGGCACGCCATGTTGCAGCCATACAGTTCCACGCAGGGCCGCAGCGGCGGACGCCGCATCACTTCGGCTTGCGCGCCATCCACGAGCGCGCTGGCTTCTTCCCATGCGATCGGTTGCGTGTTCGCGCCGTCGCGCAGCGTGCGGCCCGAGACGCCCACGAGATTCGCGTCGCTCTCGAACAGCTCCACGCACAACTCGATCCAGTGACACTCGGGCGCGAAGTCGTCGTCGAGGAAAATCACGATGTCGATGTCCGGCGCAAGCGCGTCGAGCGCGCGATTGCGCTGCACGCTCGAACCCGCCGTACCGATGATTTCGTCCACGCGCAGACCGTTGGCATCGTAAGGTCCGATGTCGTCTGCGCTGCTGCCCGAAAGGATAATCTGATCCGGCCGCAGGGTTTGCCGCGCGAGCAGGCGCACGACCCATGCGGTGGCGGTTGGACGGCCCTTGGTCGCGATCACCACCGCGACGCGCATGCGCGCCTTCGCGCCGTTCGCGGCCACGGAAGACGCGAGATCATCGGTAGCGAGCGTTGTCATCGGTTTCTCCGCATTCCGGTGGTCGTTTCGACTCGAACCGAGGTTAGCACGAGGCCCTCGCGCCGCCAGTCGGGCCGGATTCAAGTTGTCCGAAACGCTCTATTCAACGACTGATTCCAACTGTTTGTGAACAAGCACGCATGCGGGGCGCAGTGCGCCGTGTCTGCATGGCCGCGTACGGGCGAACGTTTTACCGCTTCTTTTTTCCGTTAATAAAAACCGCATTTATTGCACTATTTCTGCGCATTTATCGATTACGCATCACCCATAGCGCAGCACCCCCCCGGTAAATTCGTCCAATAGCAATTTTCGGATTCCTCTTTTGATAAGACTCGCCTACAACTGCTAAAAGAGATCCGCGCAAATATGACCGACTAACCCGCTCCACCGGAAAGATCCTCTCAACATGACTGCGTCGACACGTCAGAGCCAGCCAGTGGAACACGAGATCATCTCTTCCGGGACAACCGTTTGCGAAACCGAATCCGGCGCGCGGCTCAAACGCCCCGTGGTCTTCTACGTGCAGCCGTTGATCGCGCGCTATCGCATCGAAGTCATCGAGTCGCTCAACCGTCTTTTCTCCGTCAAGGTGTTCGCGTGCTCCGAGGGCGTGGAGGCCAACGGCTTTTCGCGTGAGAAGCCCGAGTGCGACGAATTCGTCGAAACGCATATCGCGAGTTTCGCGGGCCTGCCCTCGCGGCGGATTCGCGTGCAAAGCCGCGTGCTGAGCCGCATCGTTTTCGAACGTCCCGATGCAGTCCTGATCTTTGCAGACGTTCGCTATCTGTCGCTGTGGTTCGCGCTCCTCGCCGGACGCGTCATGCGCGTGCCTGTGCTCATTCACGGCCAGGGGCTCTACCGGCACGAGAGCGCAGGGCTCGTGCGCACGGTCTGCTACCGCCTCGCGGTCGCGCTCGCCGTGCGCTACGTCTGCTATACCGAGGCTTCACGGCGCTCGCTCGTCGCCATCGGCTGCCCGCTCGCCAAGCTCGTTGTCGCGAACAATGCCCTCACGGTCTCGTGCGGCGTGGAGCCTGCCACCAAGACGGGCGCCGAGAGCGGCGTCCTCTTCATCGGCAGGCTGCGCGAAGGGTCGGAGATCGAACCGCTCATCGACGTGGTCGGGCAGCTTCATGCCGATGGCAACGACATCACGCTCCACGTGATCGGCGACGGCGAACACGGCGAGCGCCTGAAACGCAAGTACCGCGATCGCAGCTACGTGGTCTGGTATGGCGCGGTGTTCGACGACGACGCCATCGCGACCATCAGCCGGCGCTGCCGCGTGGGCTGCTATCCCGGCTCGGCGGGCTTGAGCGTCGTGCACATGTTCGCGTTGAGCCTGCCGCCCATCGTGCACGACCGGCTGCCGCTGCACATGGGCCCGGAGCCGGGTTATGTCGAGGACGGCCGCAGCGGCTTTTTCTTCGCGCGCGACGGCGGCAAAGGAGCGCTTGCCGCCACGCTGCGGCGCATCTGGTCCATGCCGCCCGACGAAATGCGCGCAGCCGCGACCGCCGCGCACGCGGTGTACTGCCAGCTCAACTCGCCTACGCTCGGACATCAGCTCGCCGAGATCGTCGAAGCGGCGCTGCGCGCCTGAATCCCGCTTGAGTCCCTCTGCGCTCAGGCTTATATCTGCCGCGAGACGCGATACAGCATCCATGCCGCACACGAGGTCAGCCCGACGGTCATCGACCATGCAACGCCCGTCACACCCCACAGGTGCAACGAAGGCGGCACGGACAGGACAAGCGCCACGACCTGGAGCAGCGACGCCACCGTGACGGCGCGCGCGTCGCCAACCGCGCGCAGATACGAAGCGAGCACCGAGTTCAGCGCGCTGATCGCCATGTTGATGACGAAGATGCGAAAGAGCGGCACGGCCGACAGCCACGCGGCGCCGAGCACGAGCGAAAAGAGCGGCTCGGCGGCGAAGCGCAGTACGATCACCACGCACGCCAGCCCCGCCACGGCGACCATGAGATAGAGACGAAAAAGCCGCGCGGCCGATTGCGGACCGCCGCGATGATGCGCGGCGAACGTGGGGAAAAGATACTGCGACAGAGCGAGCGCGGCGTCGGCGAGCAGCATTTGCGCGAGCTTCGAGGACATCTGCCAGGCGCCCAGCTGCGTCGGCCCGAGCAGCTTGCCCACCACCACCTTGTCGAACTGGTTGGTGATGAGAATGATCACGCTGCTCGCCCAGATCCAGCGGCTGAAGCCCACGTAATGGCCGATGCCCGACCAGCGCAGCCGGATCGGCGGACGCGGCGAGAGCGCGATCCACGTGACGACACTCTTGAAGGCCTCGCCGATCATCATGCCGAGCAAGAGCGAGTACGGACCCGCCCCCGCGAGTGCGAGCCCGATGCCGAAAGCGCAGTCGAGACACGAGGAGGAAATTTCGATCGCCGCAATATGCTGGAAGTGGCGCTCGCGCTGCGTGATGAAATACGCGGGCGAGGCGAGTCCGCGCAGGAGCGGGAGCAGCGCGGCGAGTTGCACGAGGCCGATCGCGCCGCCCAGGTGGAACTGCGCGTCCATGAGCGGCGCGCTCGCGACGAGCAGCAAACCGATCAGCAGGCCCCGCGTGGCAAGCGTGGTCCAGACGGCGCCGGCCTCCGCGCGCGTGGGCGGCGACTGGCCCTGTATGACGGCCTGCGCGAGGCCGGTATCGGAGAGCGCTTCGGCAATCGCGACCGCGAGCAACGCGACGCTCGCGAGACCGATTGCGGACGGCCCAAGAATGCGCCCGATCACGAGGAACTTGACGGCCACGAGGCCGCGCACGACGACCTGCTGCAGCAACACCCAGGTTGCTGCGCCGGGTCCGAAGCCGGCCTTGATCGGTATGGCTGGCAGCCGCATTACGCGCAAAATACCTCTCCTGTTGTCGATCTCTGAGTCGGAGCTTTCGCCCCTTTTCCCAGTTCCTTTAAACATGTTTGGGAACGCGTTTTTGCCACCCGTTCTGGACCTTACCGTGCGGCGGCGTAGACGACGCGCCATCTACCAGGTGGAATCAGACGGGGCGCCCATCCGTGGGGCGGCCAACCGTGGGACGGCCAACCGTGGGGAGGCCAACCGCGGGGCGGCCTCTCATGGAAAGCCAATGCGCGCGACAGCAATTCACGAATTTTCAGGCAATCGGCATATCCCCAGGTTTTTTCGGCCACTCTGCCCCGCAATCTGGCGCATGGCGCTTGCGCACCGCTGCTATTTTGTTCGTAATAATGCTCATCGGGCCGCCCGCATGGAAAACGTGTCGATCGCCAGATATCGCAATGCCGCCCCTAACAGCCCGGACTCCGCCGCACTGTGCGACGTCGAGGCCGACACACTCGTGACGTCCGCGCCTGCGGATACCCGTGCGTCGGTTGGCGGCGAATGGATCGCCGTCATCGAGCCGAACTTCACGGGCCACCGCTGGCGCTACGTCGAGTGGATCGCGCAGGCGTGCGTGGAAGCCGGGCACCGCTGCCTCGTCGTGACTGATAACGAGTACGCGGACCATCCGCTCGCGCAGCGCATCGTGCGCGAAGCGCGGCCCGATCTGCGCCTCGTGCTGCTCGACCTGCATACGGTTCCGCCTGGCCCGCATTTCGCCGCGAGCGTGTACATGCGCTTTCGCAACTTCTATGCGCGCGCGTTGCGTGAGGTGAGCAAAACGATGCACGTGCGGCTCGTCATCGCGCCCTACGCCGACTACTTCTTCTACACGCTCGCGGGGTTCGACTCGCCATTCGGCGAGACGCCGTGGATCGCGATCGTCATGGGCATGACGTTTCATCAGGCGCGCATCGGCCTGCGCACGCCGCGCCGACGCTTCGTCGACCTGGCCAAGTCGGCGCTGTTTCGCCGTGCCATGCGCTCGCGCGGGCTGCGCGAACTCTTCACGATCGACCCGACGCTGCCCGACTGGTTCGCGACCACGAAGCCGCAGCGCGCGGCGCCGCTCAGCTACCTGGCCGATCCGTTTCCCGAAATCGAAGCGATGGACCCCGTGTTCGCGCGCGAGCAGCTGAAGCTCGGCGCGCATACGCGCTATCTGCTCGTGTACGGCGCGATCGGCGAACGCAAGGGCATTCGCGAACTGATGCTCGCGCTCGAGCACAAGCCCGACGCGCCGTGCCTCGTGATCGCGGGCCAGCAGGACGACGAAACGCGCGCGTTCATCGACGCTCACGCACCGCGGCTCGCGAGCGCGCCGGTGATCTTCAACCAGTTCATCTCCGACGAGATGGAGCGCGAACTCTTTTCCGCCTGCGACGCCGTGTGGCTCGGCTACAAGCAGCACTACGGCATGAGCGGCGTGCTGGTGCAGGCGTACCGCTTCCGCAAGCCCGTGGTGGCGAGCGCTGACGGCCTGATCGGCTGGTATTGCCGCGACGGCGCGCTCGGCCCATTGCTCGACGACCTCGAGCCGGCCACGATCGCACGCGCGCTCGATGTACTCGCCGAGCGTTGGCGCGCAGGTGCGAACGCCGTGCAGCCCACCGGCGAACACCTCCTTTCGTGCAATACGCTCGAGCAGTTCAAGCGCACGCTTCAGGCCGCGATGGCGTGAACGCTCGCAGGAACGCCGTTAAATATTGAGCAACCCGAATCAGTCCGATCCAGTCACGAAGGGTCACGCAATGCCTTCGACCTTGTTGTCGGCCGCGCTCGTGTCGGGCCGCTCGGCGGGGATGGCTCCGCGCATGTCGGGGAACATCGCGTCGCGCAGACGCAGGAACGGGAACTCGACGGCTCGCGTGGTGAGATAGCCCAGCACCGAGGCGATGAAGAACTGCGCGACGATCACGACTGGCCAGGCGGCGAGCGGCGGCACACCGAGCGCGCTTGCCTTGTGGATCAGATAGTCGCCGGGCGCGAGCGCGAGCGAGTGCCAGAGGTAGATGCCATAGGAGTACACGCCGAGCCACGCGAGCCCGCGATACACCCACGTCGTGCGCAATCCGCCCGAATGTTCGAGCACGAGCATGATGAGCGCGCAAAAGCCCACGGCCTGTATCGTGTAGCCCACGCTCTCGTCCAGCGCGACGTCGGGCGTCGCGAAGATGAGCCAGGCGAGCAGCAGCCCCACCACGCCGAACAGCCAGCGCTTCTTCGCGACGAGCAGGCGCCAGAGATCGGGCTTCATCCAGTAGACGGTCGCGAGAATGACGCCGACGAGCAGGCTGTCCATGCGGTACTGCGTGTAGTTGAACGCCCCAACGAGGTCGCCATGGGATACCGCAATGCAACGCGCGCTGAGGACGACTACGCAGAGGCTGGCCATCACGGCGATCAGCGCATTCGCGCGCAGCCGGAAGTGCGCGAGCAGGATCAGGAGCGCGGGCAGGAACAAATAGAAGTGCTCTTCGACAGCGAGGCTCCACGTTTGCGCGATGGACGTGCCGAAGTAATTCTGCATGTGGGTGAGGTTCTGCCAGAGGAACGTATCGGACCGATGGCGGCCGGCAAGCAGGTGAAAGAAAATCAGCGCGTAATACGCGGGCCAGATCTTGAAGATCCGTCGCACGATGAAGCGGCGCGCGCCTATGCGGCCCGTTTGCGAATATTGGCGCAACAACAGCCCGCCCACCAGGAAGCCGCTTAGTGTGAAGAATAGATTGACGCCTTCGTGGCCGAAGCTCTTCAGCGGATACTCGAGCACTTTCACCCAGGGATGGCCCGTGTGCACCGTATGGAAGTGATAGCCCATCACGACGAAGATCGCGATGCCACGCACGAAGTCGAGCTCGACGGAACGCCCTTTCGTCGACAGTCGCACTCCGTGTAGCAGCTTCATGACCCTTCCCTCGCTACGTCCATGCTGGATTCTTACGCAAGGCAGACGATGAAAAATTTACTCCTGCCGGCCCCATCATGGACACAGGCGCCGTGCAGTGTGCGCCAAGTTCCCTTCCTTGTCGGCCAGGTGTGTGGGCGAAACCACACTTGAAATCAGAATTTTTTTCCTGCCGCCACAACCCTGCCGGTTCCCGCCACGCGCATGCGCAAGCCACTTGCGGCGTTTTATATTGAGTCGAGCCAACGCGTGCGGCGCGCATGTATTTTGCGCAACGTATGCGACCCTATGCACCGCACCGGGAGAAACGCCGATGCGAAACAAACATGCTGCACTCTGGCTCTGGGTGTGCCTCGTGCCTCTTGCTTTCGACTATAAGGCACCGGACTCCCAGTTCGGCCACAGCGCGCAATGGCTGGCCGTCGTTCCGGCCCTGGCTGGCGCGCTCATTCTCGCGTTGATCGGCCCGCGCTTCGCGCGTCCGACGCGGCTGCGCTCGTTCGTGACGGGCGCGCTCGTCGCCAGCCTCGTCGGCAGTCTCATTGCGCAAATGCTGCAGCACAATCCTGTCGGGCAGTACCTGCGCGTGATGCTGCCGTTCCTGCTGTTCGCGCTCGGGTACTGGGCCATGTGCCGCCCGTGGCACATCATGCGCGTCATGCAGATGCAGCGTGCGCTTTATTACGCGATGGTGATGGGCCTCGTGTTTACCTTCTTCTTCGGCTTGCTGGCAGTCGGCGGGCCGCTGGCCGACATTCGGTTTCGCATCGTCTCGCCGACCATGCTCGCGCTGCAGGCCATGCTGCTGCACCAGTTCATCGTCGCCCGGCGCTTCAACATGACGATGGTACTCGTGTTCCTCGCCACGCTCGTCGTCGAATTGTTGAGCGTCACGCGTAGTTTGCTGATCGCGACCATCCTGCTCGCCATGTTTGCGGCGTGGCTCGCCTCGCCGTCGCTCAGTCATCTGATCAAATCGTTTTTCCGCACGGGCATCGCGCTTTCGTTCGTTGTCGCGCTGGGCGTGGGAACGGCGTGGCTCTTCCCGTCCATCACCGAACACTGGACGCAGCGCGTGACGGCCGCGCAGAACGCGGAGTCCGACCGCGATCCGACCACGGTCACGCGTATTGCGGAGATGCGCGACCAGTACGACCAGGTCACCGAGTCGGTGGATTCGGTCCTGTTCGGCAAGGGTTATGGGCACCTCTACCGCTACTCGCCGATTTACTACCAGTACGTGAACCAGACCTTCAGCAAGGACGATTACTTCAACACCAGCGACTGGGTGGCGGGCCACAACTTCTGGGTCTACCAGCTCTACGCCGAAGGTATCGTGTTCGGAGGCTGCATGCCGCTTGCGGTGATCGTCGCGCTCATCGTCGCGGGCCGCGCGTTCAGACGCTGGCGCCGCATCGCGCCGCGTCACCCGATGCTCATGCCGCTCAGCATGGCGCTGCTCGTGCTCGCCGCGCTGCCGGGCGCGTCGATCGGCGGCAATCCGCTCGGCACGCGTTTCTCGGGCCTCGTGTACGGCCTCGCGCTCGGGCTCATCGTCGCGCTGTATTCGCAGCTTCATTACCGCATTGACCTTCAACGCAAGCGCCAGCGCCTGCATCCGTCCTACGGGCGCGAACCTGCCTTCCAACCCACGGCGCCCGCGGCGGCGCCGGTGCCGCTCAACACGTATGCGACTCCGGAGCCCCGATGAAAATCCTGCACCTCGTTTCCACGGTCGACCCCCGCTCGGGCGGCCCGATTGAGGGCGTTCGCCAGAGCGGTCTCGCGATGACGGCGCTCGATCACCAGATCGAAGTGGCGTCGCTCGATCCGATCGACGCGCCCTATGTGCGCGAATTTCCGCTCCCGCTGCACGCGCTGGGGCCGGGCCGCGGGCACTACGGATACTGCCCCGGCTACGTGTCGTGGCTGCGCGCGAACGCGACGCGCTTCGACGCGGCGATCGTGCACGGGCTCTGGCAATACCACGGCTTCGGCGCGTGGCGCGCGCTGCGCCACGCGCAGGTGCCGTATTACGTGTACACGCACGGCATGCTCGATCCGTGGTTCAAGGCCACCTATCCGGTCAAGCATCTGAAGAAGTGGGCGTACTGGCCATGGGCCGATTTCCGCGTGCTGCGCGACGCCTGCGCCGTGATCTTCACGACCGACGAAGAACGCCTGCTTGCGCGCGAATCGTTCTGGCTGTACCGCGCCAATGAGCGCGTCGTGCCGTTCGGCACCAATGCGCCCAACGAGGACCCGGACACGTTGCGCGAAGCCTTCCTGCAGGAGTCGCCGCATTTGCGCAACAAGCGCATCGTCCTGTTTCTCGGGCGTCTGCACCCGAAGAAGGGTTGCGACGTGCTCGTTCACGCGTTCGCCGAACATGCGCGCGAAACGCCGGATGCGCATCTGTTGATCGCGGGGCCCGACAAGGGTAACTGGCAACCCGCGCTGCAGGCGATCGCGCAGTCGCACGGCATCGCGCATCGCATCAGCTGGCCGGGCATGCTGCAGGGCAACCTGAAGTGGGGCGCGTTTTTTGCTAGCGACGTGTTCGTGCTGCCGTCGCACCAGGAGAACTTCGGCGTTTCCGTGGCGGAGGCGCTGGCGTGCGGACTGCCCGCACTGGTTTCGGACAAGGTCGGCGTCTGGCGCGAGATCGACGAGGACGGCGCGGGGTTCGTCGCGCCCGACACGGTCGCCGGCACGCAGCGCAACTTTGCCTCATGGCGGGCGCTCGACGAGCGCGCGCGCGACGCGATGCGCGCTCAGGCCCGGCGCACGTTCGACGCACGCTTCGCGATGGATGGCATGGTGCGCTCGCTGCTGGGCTTGTTGCAGGAACATCCTTTACACGCTGGCGCGCGATTTCGCCCAGGGCGCCCGATGAGCGCCATGGCGCAGGGCGAGCCCGCGGAACAGGCTGAATAAATTGAAAAAAGCGGCATCAAATTCAGATAGCGGAAATGGTAGGGATTGGCAGGGGTGACGAAGCAACGCAGCTGAAGCGTCATAACGAGTCGAACGATGAACCCGCGTTGCACTTTCGTGGCGATGTGCGAATCCTGTGAGTAAGGGGGCAACACTATGTTAAACAGCAGACCTGATTGTTCGGGCGGCGAGACCGTCGACGTAACCGCGGCGCAGCCTGTGAAGCAGCCCGCGCGCAGTTTGCGCAGATTATCGGCGGGCCGCGCACGGGCGGCCCTGGCGGCGATGGCGACCATGGTGACGGCTGCGGCCCTGCTGGCGGGCTGCGCGCTCTCGCCTGGCATGCAGGCGCCATCGAGCGTCACGCAGGCGAAGGCCGCGACCGACGCCGCGCGCTCAGGCGGAAAGGGTGATCAACCGCCGCCAGGCGCGCTCATCGAGATCAACAACGAACTGGTCGCGAAGGAAGCCGCAGCGAGACCGTCGAATGTCCCGCCAAACGTCGAGACGCTGTTCGGCACGCCCAAGCCCTACACGCTCGGGCCCGGCGACGTGCTGAGCATCGTCGTGTGGGATCACCCCGAGATGAATCTGCCGACGAACGGCGGCGGCGGCGGTGGCAGCGGGCAGCAGGACCAGAGCGCGAGTCAGGTGCAGTCGGGCTATACCGTCGACTCGTCGGGTGCGATCCAGGTGGCGTACGTGGGTCCGATCCACGTGGCGGGGCTCACCGAGATGCAAGCCCGCGACCTCGTGTCGAAGAAGCTCGCCTACTACCTGAACAAACCCCAGGTGACGCTGCGCATCGAGTCGTACCGCAGCCGGCGCGTATACGTGGACGGCGAAGTGCGCACGCCCGGTCTCATGGTGCTCAACGACATGACGATGTCGCTGCCCGAGGCGATCAACCGCGCGGGCGGCTTCACGGCGAACGGCGACCGCTCGCGGGTTAGCGTCACGCGCGGCGACAAGACGACCATGGTGAACATTCCCGACATGATCAAGAAGGGCGTGAACCCGGACAAGATCCTGCTGCAGAACGGCGACCTCGTGCGCGTGTATTCGGCGAACGAAAGCCGCGTGTTCGTGCTCGGCGAAGTCGGACACCCGGGGCCCTTGCCGTTCGATAACGGCCACCTCTCGCTGAACGACGCGCTAGGCAACGCAGGCGGCGTCAGCCAGGGTTCGGGCGACGCCTCGCAGGTGTACGTCGTGCGCGGGCAGAAGGAGGGACACCGTCAGGTCTTCCACCTCGACGCGTCGTCGCCGGAAGCCATGGCCACGGCCGACGAGTTCGAGTTGCAGCCGAACGATGTCGTGTTCGTCGACGCGTCGGCGCTCGTGAAGTGGAGCCGCGTCATCAACCTGATCCTGCCGAGTACGCAGGCGGCCGCAGCGGGCCGGGCGGTGGGTTACGGCGGATACTAGCCGGCGGGGTTCGTATGAGTATGAGTATGAGCATGAGCATGAGCAGGCCTTCGGGCCTGCTCATGCGTTGCATGAATCTGCTTGAAACGAGCCAGCTTCGCGCCGCCCTTATGCCTTGGGCGGCTTGCCCTCCTCGAAACGCCAGCGGATAAAGCGGCACGGATTGCCGCCATACACGCCGCCGGCTTCCAGCGAACGATGCACGACCGAGAGCGGCGTCACGACCGCCGAGCGCCCGATCGTCACGCCCATCTGCACCACGCATTTCGACGAGACCCACGCACCGTCCTCGATCACGATCGGCGCGACGTGCAGGTCCATGTTCGTGCGCATGTCGTGCGAGCCGGCGCTGAGAAACGCGCCCTGCGAAAGGCAGACGTTCGAGCCGATGCGGATGGGCGCCTGGTTGTAGATCCAGACGTCCACGCCGATCCAGCAGTTGTCGCCCATTTCCAGATTCCACGGCGCCTTCACGCGCATGGGATGGACGAGGCGGCAGCCCTGCCCGACCTTCGCGCCGAACAGGCGCAGCAGGCCCACGCGCAGCGCGGAGAGCGGCAGCAGACGGTTGTCGAGCACGCAGGCCTCGACCAGATACCACGCGGCCTGCACGAGCTTGCCCCGGCGCGCGACGAAGTTGCCCTTGCCCGCACGACTCAAATCGATCACGCGGATTTCCGCGGCTCGCGCGTCGTTTGCGGCTTGAGGCGGTACGACGCCTGCGGGCGGCGCTTCGCCCGCTCCATCCCTACGGCCGGCCGCGCCGACGTTCCCTTTGCGGGCCCCTAGACCTTCGACCGCTTCCGTCATGAACGCTCCTTGCCCATCCGGGTCGGTTCCTGTTGGCTTCCTGAGGATTGCGAGCCTGGCGGCCCGCATAACGGGACGCATCAGGCCACGATTTCATTATCGGGCGGCCACCGCATCGGCTCATACGCGTGGCCGACACGGCCGGGGTTTTGGCGCAGCGGCGCGACGCGCGGTAGGCAACATGAAGGCTTGACGCCGCATCGTTCGCGGCGCGCGGGATCAATGCCATGTCCAGTTTTTCTCATCATCGATTTGCGCCTTATGTACTCGCCGCCGCGCTGCAAGCTGCGTGCGCCGCGTGGCCGTACGCGGCATTTGCGCAGAACGCCCCGTACGGCGCCGGGGGCTCCCCCGCTGCCGCGAGTGACCAGAGTCACCAGGGCAGCCAGGGCGACACCCGCACGGGCGCCGTGCAGCGCCAGCAACAAGACGAACAGCGCCTGCTCGGCGGTCCGGGCACTTCTGACAACCCGTACAGCGTCACCCCCTACAGCAGCAACGGCGCTTCGCCAGACGACGCGCGAGACGCGCTCACGAACGAAAAGCACATGCACGTCGTAACGCCTGGCGATTACGCGGCGAGCGCGGTGAGCGCCAACGGTGGCAGGGGCGACAGAAACAGCACTTCGAGCGCAGGCGGCAGGGGCGCCGCGAACCACGGCAGGATCGGCGCGAACGGCATGTCGCGCGCCGGCAATGCGGTGGCGAGGAGCACCGGTGGGGCCGGTGCGGGGGGTCCTGCGGGGAAAGGCCGCTCGACGGCTGGCTATGACTACGGCGCCAGCCAGACCTCGCCAACTGCGCAGGTCTATGGCAATCCGTATGGCAGCCCGTACGGGTCGCCGGATCAGTCCAACTCCGAACTCTACAAGTCGCCCTGGTAAGCCTCCGCCAGCGGTCCGGGACAGCCCAAGGCCACCATCATCGCGGCCTTGGGCGCAGTCGCTCATACATCGGACTGCTCGACCTCCGGCAACGTCGATCCGCCTTTGCCTGCCTGACGCGCAGGTTGCTGCGCCGATGCAGCGCCACTTGCCGCGGTCTGCGGCTCGACCTGCGTCTGGCCAGCCGGCTCGGCGACTTCACCTGCCAGACCGGCAAGCCTCGCCTCGAGCACGTCGAAGATCGCTTGCGGTGACAGCATGCGCTTCGCGTAGCGACGCGCGGCATGGCCAAGCTCGGCGCGGCGCGCGGGGTCGCCGGCCAGGTCGACGATCGCCGCAGCGAGCGCCCCGCTATCCTCGGGCGGCACCACAATCCCGTGGTCCGAGACCACGTCGAAGAGACTCGTGCCGGGCCGCGCCATGGCGACCACCGCACGGCCGCTCGCGAGCATGCCGGTGAGTTTCGAGGGCATCACGAGGTCGGCAGCGTCGGCGCGCTGCGGCAGCACGTGGATATCGGCCACGTTCAGCAGCTCGTTGAGCATCGAAGACGGCTGCAGCGGCAGCACATGACAGTTCGAGAGCGGCTCGCAACGCGCCATCAGCTCGCGCTTGGCCGCGCCGTCGCCGCAGAACACGAAGCTGATGTCGGGCCGCGCGGCGAGCGCCGTTGCGACGTCCGCGAGAATTTCGATGCCCTGCTTTGCCCCCATGTTCCCCGAGTAGAGGACGACGGTGTTGTCCTGCGGGATACCGAGGCGACGCCGGAACGCGCTCGGATACGGCAGCGGGAAGATCGTCTGGGTGTCGACCCAGTTCGGCAGGCACACGGCGCGCGCGGCGTCCACACCCTTGTCGATGGCGCGCTCGACCATGCGCGCGGAAATCGACGAGACGACGTCGAAGCGCCGCAGCAGCCAGCGTTCGCCGGCAAGGGCCGCGCGCCCGAGACGCGACCCCTGGCCGCCGCGCAGCAGCCCGAGGTCGAATGCCGCATCGACTTCGAAGTCCTGAATATGCAGCCAGCTGCGCGCGCCGACGGCACGTGCGAGCATGAGGGCGCCGGGCGCGCAGAAGAGCGTCGGCACGATCAGCATGACCGCCTCAGGCCGCCACGCCGCGAGGCGCGCGAGAAGCGGCAGCGACGAGAGCGCGAAGCTCGCCAGATGCACGATGCGTTTGAAGCCGCCCTGCCGGGTCGGCACCCACAGCGGCGCTCGCGAGACGCCCACGCCGCGCAACGTTTCGCGTTGATAACGCCCCGCGCGATAGCCTTCATGCACGCGCCATTGCGGGTAATAAGGCGGCGCGCAGATCACGCGCACCTCGTGGCCGTGCGCCGCGAGCAGCGCCGCCATTTCGGCTGTGTATTTGCCGACGCCTGTGACTTCGGGCGCGTAATTAAGTCCGTAGATCAGGATTCTCATTGCGTTGCTTCCGTCCCTGAACTGCTGTGTGCCGCTTTTAATCGTCTCGCGCGCCGAGCGAAAAAAAGCGGGCGTCGTGCATCCGGTCCGCGCACGACGCCCACCACCAACCAGACGCCTATTCCCTTTCGTCCTGTTGAGCCGATTGTTTAAAAGCCATTCGGTCCCGTCAGGCCACGTCAAGCCCGCATGCCCGCCTCGTACGCCGGCGCGGCATGGGTTTGCAGAAAATCGTCGTAGGTGCGAGCGAGCCCCTCCTGGAGGCCAATGTGCGCGTGCCAGCCCAGGTCGCCCAGGCGCGACACGTCGAGCAGCTTGCGCGGCGTGCCGTCGGGCTTGGTCGAATCGAATACCAGTTCGCCTTCGAAGCCCACCACGTCGCACACGCGCTGCGCGAGGTCGCGGATCGACAGGTCCTCGCCGACGCCGACGTTGTACACCCCGTCGCCGGTCTCGTGCTCGAGCACGAAGATCGTCGCATCGGCGAGATCGTCGACGTGCAGGAACTCGCGGCGCGGCCTGCCCGAACCCCAGACGGTCAGCGTGCGCTGGCCGTTGCCGCGCGCCTCGTGCGCCTTGCGGATCAGCGCGGGCAGCACATGGCTGCTGCCGAGGTCGTAGTTGTCATTGGGGCCGTACAGGTTGGTCGGCATGAGCGAGACGAAATGCGTGCCGTACTGGCGGTTGTACGCTTCGCAGAGCTTCAGGCCCGCGATCTTCGCGATCGCGTAGGCCTCGTTGGTCGGCTCGAGCGGCGAAGTGAGCAGATAGTCTTCGCGGATCGGCTGCGGGCATTCGCGCGGATAAATGCACGACGAGCCGAAGAACACGAGGCGCTGCACGCCCGCGTTGTACGAGGCCCGGATCACGTTGGTCTCGATCGCCAGATTGTCCCAGGCGAACTGTGCGGGCTGCGTCGAATTCGCGAGGATACCGCCCACGCGCGCGGCCGCGAGCAGCACCGCGTCGATGTGCTCGCCTTCGAAGAAGGCGTCAACCGCGGCCTGATCGGTGAGGTCGAGCTCCGCGTGGGGACGCGTGACGAGGTTATGGTAGCCGTGCGCCTGCAACGCGCGCACGAGTGCTGAGCCCACCATACCGCGGTGGCCGGCAACGAAGATTCGGGAGTTCTTGTCCATGGCATCTCACTCGTGATGTTCGAGAGCCTTGAAGCCGGCCAGCGTGACGAGCGCGTCGCGCCGGGCGGCCTGATAGTCGGCTCGCACCATTTCCTTGACGAGCGCCTGGAACGAAGTGGCTGGCTTCCAGCCCAGCTTCTCCTGCGCCTTGGAGGCGTCGCCAAGCAGCGTCTCGACCTCGGCCGGGCGGAAGTAGCGCGGGTCGACCCGCAGGATCACCTGCCCCGCTTCGAGCCGCATCTCACGCGAGTCGACGTGGTCGACAATGCCGACCTCATCGACACCGCTTCCCTCGAAACGCACAGTGATGCCCAGTTCCGCCGCCGCCGCGCGCACGAAGTCGCGCACGCTGTACTGCACACCCGTTGCGATCACGAAGTCCTCGGGCTGCTCCTGCTGGAGCATGCGCCACTGCATGTCGACGTAATCGCGCGCATGGCCCCAGTCGCGCATGGCCGAGAGGTTGCCGAGATACAGTTCCTTCTGCAACCCGACGGCGATGCGCGCAATCGCACGCGTGATCTTGCGCGTGACGAAGGTCTCGCCACGCTGCGGCGACTCGTGGTTGAAGAGAATGCCGTTGCACGCGTAGATGCCATACGCCTCGCGGTAGTTCACCGTGGTCCAGTACGCGAACAGCTTCGCGACCGCATACGGGCTGCGCGGGTAGAACGGCGTGGTTTCGCGCTGCGGAACTTCCTGCACGAGCCCGTAAAGTTCCGAGGTCGAAGCCTGGTAGAAGCGCGTTTTCTTCGCGAGGCCGAGAATGCGGATCGCTTCCAGAATGCGCAGCGTGCCGAGACCGTCCGCGTTCGCGGTGTATTCGGGCTCGTCGAACGACACGGCCACGTGGCTCTGCGCGGCGAGGTTGTAGACTTCGTCGGGCGATATCTCCTGGACCACGCGCAACAGCGCCGTAGTGTCTGTCATTTCGCCGTGATGCAGGTGGATGCCGGGCTCCGAGTCGTGTGCATCGCGATACAGGTGATCGATGCGGTCCGTGTTGAAGAGCGATGAGCGGCGCTTGATGCCGTGCACCTCATAGCCTTTGTTCAAAAGCAGTTCTGCCAGATACGAACCGTCCTGACCGGTGATGCCGGTAATCAAAGCAACTTTACGAGCCATTGCCATCGTTCTCTCCTCGCGTGCGCGAAATGGGATTCGGTGGTTTTCATCATCGACGGGCGGCCCGAAAACCGACCGTCAACCTGCTGCTACCCTGCAATGCTTTCGTAACCGTAGTAACCGCCGCGATACCCGCCGCCGATGAACGCGCCCGTCTTCGGCACGTCGGTGAGCAGCACGCCACGCAGATTCACGCCGCCGATGCGCAGGCGCTTGACCGTTTCCTCGAGCTCCGAAATCGGGTGGCGGCCATGGCGGATCGCGAGAAGTGTCGTACCCGCGTAGCGCCCGATGACCGTCGAGTCGGTCACCGCGAGCACCGGCGGCGTGTCGACGATCACGAGGTCATACCGCGCCCCCAGTTCTTCGAGCAGCGACTCGAAGCGTGGGCTCATCAACAGTTCGGACGGATGCGAATGCAGCGAGCCCTTGGCGAGCACGTCGAGCCCGGGCAGCACCTCGTGCTGGATCGCCTGGTCCAGATCGGCGCCGAGCAACACGTCGGAGAGACCCGGCTGGTGCACGATGCCGAAGTGCGAGTGCACGTCGCCACGCCGCATGTCGCCGTCGACGATCAGCACGCGCTTGTTCACTGAGGCGACCAGCGCGGAGAGATTGACCGAGAGGAATGATTTGCCGATGTCGGGCCGTGAGCCCGTAAGCATCACGATGTTGTTGCGCGCGTCGTTGAGCGTGAGCTGCAGCGAAGTCCGCAGGCTGCGCACGCCTTCCACCGCGACGTCTTGCGGATTCTGCTGCGCGAGCACGTGCAGTCCGCGCCGGCGCGACGACACGTGATGCTGCAACCGCAGCTGCTGCGGACTGCGCGGCACCACGGCGAAGACCGGCACGCCAAGCGCGGCTTCGAGCTCGTCCGGACGCTCCACACCGCCGTACAGCGACTTGCGCACGAACGCGACGAGCACGCCCAGCACGAGCCCCGCACCGATCGCGATCGCGATCACGAGCAGCTTCTTCGGACGCACGGGATCATCCGGTGGTTCGGCGAAATCGACCACGCGCACGTCGCCCACCTGGCCCGCGCGTGCCACACGCAGTTGCTGGGCGCTGTTCAGGAGGCTCGTGTAAAGCTCCGTACTCACATGCACGTCGCGCAAGAGCCGCACGGCGGACTGTTCCGTATCCGGCAGTTGCGCCACATTACGCGTGAGTTGCGACTGTGCGGCTTGCAGCGTGCCGATCTGCGCATCGAGCGCCTGAACGGCCGGGTGATGCTCGGTGAAACGCTGCGCGAGTTCCGCGCGTTGCTGCCGCAGGTCTTCGAGACGGATCTTGTTGTCGCTCACCTGCTGGAGCAGCAGCCGGCTTTCTTCGCCGAGATCGACGGTGCCGTGCTCGTTACGGAACTTGTTGTACTTCTGCTCGGCGGCATCGACCTGCGAGCGCAATTGCGGCAGCTGATCGTCGAGGAACGCGAGCATGTGTTCCGCTTCCGCTGAACGGCTCGCGATGTCCTGCTTGATGAACTCGTGCGCCACGTTGTTGAGGATCGCAGCCGTCGTCTTGCTGTTGTGGCCTTCGAGACTCGCGCGGATCACACCGGACTGCAGCCCGACCTCCTGGATCTGCAGCGAATTCTCCAGCCGGTCGACAGTGGTGAGCGTCGAGGCGCGCGTGAGCAGGAAAGGCGTTCCGGGCGGCCCGCTCAAACTGTCGACGTGCAGCGCGATCGGCCCGACCGACGTGTTGGCGCTCACGTCCTCGCCCACGCGGCCCTGCAGGAGCGGAATGCCGTCGGGGTCGCGCAGCGTGAAGGTGCCGGGCTCTTCGCCGGCGACGATCGTGAAGTCGCGCTCATACATCGCCTCGGGCGTATCGAAGCGTGACACCTTGATGTCGCCGCCGCCCCAGGCGTAGCCGGATGGCCGAAGGAACCCGGGCAGGTGCTGCGCCCAGGGCGCACTCATGATGCCCGAGAGCATGCCGCCGATCACGGGCATTTCGCGCGGCCGCGCCGAAATATCGAGGTGCAGTTTGCGCACCGTTTCCTCGGTCACGTTGCGCGACTTCAGCATTTCGATCACGCCGTTCGCGGTCGACTTCTCGTCGAACATGCCCGTGAGCGGCGGCAGGCTGCTTTCCTTCTTGCTGGCGTCGCCCTTGTCGACGAGGTGGAACAGCACGTCGGCCCGATAGGTCGGCGTGGCGAGAAACGCATAGGCTGCGCCGAGCAGCGTGACGGCAAGCGTCACGATCGCGATGGCGCGCCAGTTCGCCACCATCGTTTGCAGGTAATCGCCTAGGTATCGCTCGTCGGCGCCTGCTGCGCCATAGTAAGCGCCGTCATAATTCATCGCCATCTTGCTTCTCCCGAAACCTGGTGTTGCTTGCTGGTGATGCTTGCTCGAATGCGCCGCTGCGCTCAATACGCGTTGCGGCCAACCAGACCGTGAATGATCGTGGCCGCGATGATGCGCATGTCGAGCCAGAACGACCAATGCCCAAGGTAATAAAGATCGTGCGCTACGCGCATTTCCATCTTTTCGAGGCGATCGGTCTCGCCGCGAAATCCATTGACCTGCGCCCAGCCGGTAATGCCGGGCTTGATGCGATAGCGGTGGATGTAACCCTTCACCACGCTCTGATAGAGATCGTCGTGCTCGAGCGCATGCGGGCGGGGTCCGACCACCGACATGTCGCCGCGCAACACGTTGTAGAACTGCGGCAATTCATCTAGGCTCGTGCGGCGCAGGAGCGCTCCGAGACGTGTCACGCGCGGGTCATGGCGCGTCGCCTGACTCACCGTCCCGGGCGCCTCCTTGTGCTCGCGCATCGTACGGAACTTGTAGATCGTGAACACGCGGCCATCGGCGCCCTTGCGTCGCTGCCTGAACAGCACCGGCCCCGGCGAGGAACACTTCACCGCAATGGCAATGCCGATGAGAAGCGGCATGAGGCTCACGAGCGCAAGCGCTGCGAACACGCGGTCGAACAACGCCTTCTTGAACTGCGCGCTCGCGGGCAGCGGCGAGGCAACGAGGTTGATCGCCGGCACGCCGAGCAACTCGATCACCGTACTGGTATCGAACAGCGCCAGCGAGCGCACATCCGGAATGAAGCGGATGTTCACGAGGTCGTTGCGAAACTCGCTGACGAGCCGCACCACCGTGCGCTCCTCCGCAAGCGAAAGGGCGAGCCACAATTCGTGCACGTCATGCTCGCGGATGTGCTGCGCGAACGCCTCGATCGTCTCGCACACCTGCGCGTATTTCTCGCTCGCGGGTCGCGCCGATTGCGGCATCGTGTTGTAGAGCGCGCTCGCGCGAAAACCGGAGCCCGGCTCCGCATCGATGCGCCGCACAATCTCGTCGCACTGCGACGCGGAACCTGCAATGGCGACCTGATGAAGGTTCATGCCCGCGCGCCGCATGTGCGCAAGCACACCGTGCGCGAAAACTCGCCACGTAATGAGCAAGCCGCCTGCAAGCGCAGTCCAGTAAGCGAACCACAGACGCGAAACGACATCGACATGGTGCATCGTCGAGTACATCGAGATCAGTGCGCAACCCTGCACCACGAGCCAGGCAAGCGACACCTGACCCGCGAGCAACGCTTTGGAGCGGCCGCGCCACGACTGGTAAAGCTCGAACGCCGGAAAGATCACGAGCGCGAAGGCTGCCGAGAGCAGCACGAAAGCTTCGTTCACGCCACGCGGCACGATATCTTCGAAGCGGATCTCCGAAGCCACGCTCGCGCCGATCATTACGGCAGATACGTCGAGCACTCTCGCCATCAAGTTTTGTAGCTCGCGCATGCTTTCTCCCTTTTTTCTCTCCCTGCAAGCCGTGCCGCCAGCCTCAACCGCAGCGGCCGTACGTATCGTCGAGACGAACGATGTCGTCCTCTCCCAGATACGCTCCCGACTGCACCTCGATGATTTCGAGCGGCACCTTGCCCGGGTTTTCCAGCCGGTGACGCACACCGAGCGGAATGTAAGTGGACTCGTTTTCCGTCATAAGAAAGGATTCCTCACCACGAGTGACGAGCGCGGTGCCACGCACGACCGTCCAGTGCTCGGCGCGATGGTGATGCAGTTGCAGCGAGAGCCGTGCGCCCGGCGTGACGACGATGCGCTTGACTTGGAAGCGCTCCCCCGAATGGATCGAATCGTAAAAGCCCCACGGACGTTGCACCTTGCGATGCGACGCCGCCTCGGGCGCGTGTTCCGCCTTGATTCGTGCAACGAGCCCCTTCACGTCCTGCACCTTCGAGCGGTCGGCGACGAGCACCGCATCTGCCGTTTCGACCACCACGAGGTTGGACGTGCCCACGCAAGCCACGAGCCTGCCGTCGGAGTGCGCGTAAGTCGCGACCGCTCCTTCGAATACCACGCGCCCGCGTCCGACGTTGCCGTCTTCGTCCTTTTCCATTGCCGCCCATACGGCGTCCCACGAGCCGAGGTCGGACCAGCCCGCGTCGAGCGCGACCACCACGCCCTCGGGCGTCCAGCCGTTGCTGGCCGACAGCCGCTCCATGACCGCGTAGTCGATCGAGTCGGACGGGGCACGCTTGAAGGCATCGGCGGCCGGTCGGAACGCAGGGCCGTCCTGCTGGCCATCGACGAACGCGGCAAGGCACGCCGCATGCATATCGGGCTGCAGCGCGCGCAGCGAATCGAGCCACACGCTCGCACGCATCACGAAGATGCCGCTGTTCCACCAGTAGCCGCCCTGCGCGATGTACTGCGTAGCGAGTTCCGGCGCGGGCTTTTCGACGAAACCGTCGATACGATGCGCGCCGTCGGCAAGCGCCTCGCCGACGCGGATGTAACCAAACCCCGTTTCAGGCGAACGCGGCGGCACGCCGAGCGTGACGATCGCGCCGCGCTGCGCGTGGCGCGCTGCGCATTCGAGCGCGCGCTGCAGGGCGTCCACGTCGGCGATCGCATGGTCCGACGGCATGACGATGAGAATCGCGTCGTCGCCGTTTGCGCACGCAAGCGCCGCAGCGAGCGTGAGCGCCGGCGCCGTGTCGCGCCGCGCCGGCTCGACCACGAGCCGCGCGTCCATGCCACATGCACGCAACTGATCGACGATCACGAAACGGTGTTCTTCACCACATACGACGATTGGCGAACTCGAGACCTCCCACTCTGACGAAAAGCCGTCGAGGCGATGCACAGTTGCCTGCAGCAGTGTATCGCTGCCCACCACACCAATTAGCTGCTTAGGGAATTGTTCGCGCGACATCGGCCACAAGCGGGTACCGGAACCGCCCGCCAGTACCACGGGCACGATGCGCGTGCAAGGCGTGGCGTCTTCGCGCGCTGGACGCGGCTCGCTTTGCGCACGGGCCTGACTTTGTCCTTCGTGAATCGATGACCTTTCATTCATCTTCGGACTCCTTCATATCGGGCAGGATCACCTCGGCTCGCGAACAGCGACCCCGTTTGTAACGAAGCGCGACCGTTGTTACCGCGGCGTTACGATACAGCGACGCCGGCCTCGCGGCGGCTTTGCTCGCGGTATTCGGTGGGCGAAATCATCATGCGTTTGCGAAAGATCTTGGCGAGGCGATCGCCATTGCCCATGCCGGTGCGGCGCGCGATCTTGTCGACCGGCAATTCCGAATCGGTGAGCAGGCTGCAGGTAATCGCAAGCCGCGCATGCAGTAAGTAATCAGATGGCGTGATGCCCATCTCGAGCTTGAAGCGGCGCAGAAAGTTACGCTCGCTCATCGCGGCGACCTGCGCAGCGTCCGCTATCGAAATGGCCCGCTGACAGTTTTCTTGGAGCCAGCGCGCCGCTGCACGCACTTTGTCAGCTGGCGCACTACCCAGCGCATCGCCGAGGAATGGCAACAGGTTGCCGCCCGAATCGGGCATGAGCCGCTCAGTCACCGCGCGCGCAACATCCACGCCCAGGTCTCGCTTGACCAGCGTGAGCGCGCTCTTCATCGACTCGAGCCGGTCGCCGGCGTCACCGCCCGCTTCCTCGCGTCCCGTTTGCATCGCATACGAGCCGAACTCGTGCTGCGTGCGCTGGCCGCACAGACTCGCTGCTTCGAGCAGTGAACGGCCTTCACCAATCGGACGAATAGTGCCGGTATTCGCATGCACGCGACGCAACCATGCGACGAGACGTTCGTCGTTGGCGGCCGCGAAGGCACCCTTTCCACCCGCCACGAACAGCGCGTCGAAACCGACGTAGTGGCGCGCATCGAGTCCATCTGTCCAGACCCGTACCGACGACGAGCACGTCACGTTGCCGCCATCGGCCGAAAGGATGCTTACATCGTAAGGCGAACTACGAGCGGTGTCTGTCGAGAGCTCGTTCGCTACATGAAACACTTCAGCCACGATACCGGCGCCGAGGAGCGAACAACCATCGAACAGCAGAATTGCGATATGACGCACCTCTCGACTGATGCCCGCGGTGACTAGATGCGGGCGACTGAACGACGGCAAATCCACACTTGCGTACGCCATGCTTTTCCCCTAAACAATCCCCCGTACCAAGCGAAAAGTCCCGGTAATAGCATTTCGATAGCATTCCATGTGCAGTGCATCATAGGCAGAGAAAAATTCCCGCAACGATGACTGACCGAAACTGGCGAGACATTGGCGCATTTAGTCCGGTCGAGGACCGATTAGATGGTTGGGCGCCAAATCAAATGACAAAAAGCAAACTGCGTGAAAGGCAATTGGTTCGATTACATCGAATTGGCCAAAAGTGCCTGATAACCGTTACAGGCAGGTATATTCGCCTTTGTTACTACAAAATCGTTTGACGCCTTCCGATCGATGCGTACGCACGGGATGGAAGCGAAACGGGCAATTAAAGACCGCGCGTCTATTCGTCTGATTAAATGATGTTTAAGAAGCTTTGAACTCCGATTTCGAGCATGCCAGGCGCATTTTAAACCCGTTAAATCCTGTTTGCGCCGCACAATAAAAAAATTCACAAAAAGCCGCTTTATATGATCGGGCTCCGTGAGCACTGCACAACTCTGTCGCGGCGCTTCCCGGAGAAATTGCGCACAATGCCTGGAGGCTGGCGTCAAATGACTGGCTCGAACAACTAGTCTTACCCTTTCATGCTGTGAGGAACCTGCCAATGACATTGCGACCAGCCCTTGCATCTGCACTTGTGAACCCTCCTCCGGCGCGCGGATCGCGCGCTTTTTCATGGGTGCCGGCCGCCACGCTCGTGCTCAGCGTCTTCGGCGTGCTGCTCCCGGTGCTGAATTGTCGCGCCGCCGACGCGCCCGTTTGCAGGAGCGCGGCCAGCCGCATGGCAACAGACACGGGCGACGATCCTATCTCCGCCGATACACCCGGCAGCGACGGCACACGCTTCTTTCCCCGCGGCAAGAGCGTGCGTATCGATGTGACCACACGCGCGACGGGCGACGACAAGGTGCAATGGCAGATCACGGATACCTGGAGCCGCCCGCAAGCAAGCGGCAATTTCACGGTGGCAGCCGGCCCACGCGTCACGTCGCTCACCTGCACGCTGCCGCAGGCGGGCTACTTCGCGTTTTCGGCGTCGCTGGCTTCGCAGCCCTCTACGGGTTTGCCCCAGCGCGGCACCCGGCCGGCCGGAATCTCCACGTTCGGCCTGCTGCCCGACGTGAGTGCAGCACTTCCCGCACCCACCTTCGCGCGCCAGGACCTGCACCGCTTCGGTGGCCAAGGCTCAGCATATATCGCGCCCGGACAGCACTGCTGCGGCGGTGATGGCCTGCGTCCGCTCTACACCGACCTGGGATTGGCGTGGGCCAACGACAAGCGGGGCTGGTACGTCATGGAGCCCAAGGGTCCGAATACGTTCGACGCGGCCTCCCCCCAGCTCGATCTACAGTTCAAGCCCGGCGACATCATGCGGTTGATCACGCTCGACGGCTTTCCCGGCTGGGCGAGTCCGAACGGCGAAGAGACCCACAGCTACGTGCCTTCGTCCTTACCCCAGTTGCGCGAATACATGTCGCGCGTAGGCGCGGAGTCCGCGCGCATCCGGGCACGCGTCTTCCCGCGCCAGACGCACGACTACTATCAGGTCACGTGGGAGCCCGACAAGGACGGCGGGCTGCCATGGAAAGATACGGACGCGCATTTCGTCGATCTCTACAAGACCGTCTACGAGGGCATACACGCCACCGACCCGTCGGCGATCGTGATGGGCCCGACCTATGCAGGCGTGCAGGGCAACACCGAGTGGCTCAAGAAGTTCGCACCGCTTGGGATTGCTAAATATCTCGATGGCGTGACGATCCACGGCTACTACGATTTCGGCACTAGCCCTTCGCATCCGCCGGAGCGTCTGTATGGCGCCCCCGAAAAAGGCACGCTTTCGCTACCCGAAGCCATGCGCGAACTGCGCACGACGATGCGCGACCTGCTCAAGCCGGGCGCCCCGCTCGTCGTGACCGAAACGGGTATTAGTTACGACATCGGTACGAATTACGCAGCGAACTATCCCGACGCCCAAACGCTCTACGCGCAGGGCGCAGTCGTCGCGCGCTCGCATCTGATCCTGCTGGGCGAAGGCGCGGACACGACGTTCATCTTCTATGGCGCGGACATGCCAGAGACGACACCCGGCTACGGCGTGTTTTTTGAACTCGAGCATCCGAAGGGCATGTACGGCGCCTCGAACATCAGCCCGAAGCCGGCCGCGCTCGCGGTCGCGACCATGACGCGGCTGATCGACGGTACGTATACCCTCGGGCCGTTGCGGGGCACGCCCGCAGGCGTTTACGCCTACGCGTTCGCGCGTCCGGGCGGCGGCAAGGTAATCACGGCGCTGTGGAGCCACGACAACGCGCGCTGGAGCGCGAAGGCCGGGTACGACGCGACGCGCGCGACGAACTACACGCTTCAGGTGGACGCGCGCGGGCGCTCGGGCAAGGTAAGCGTGTTCGACATGATGGGGAACCCGACCACCATGACTTACAACGACGGCATGCTCCCGCTGCGCCTGACCGAATCGCCTGTATACGTAGTGTCGGACAACGCCGAGATCGCCAGATCGAATGCCGTCACGCCTGCGGGCTACGTCGCGCCGAAGCCTTGAGGGCGAGGGCCAGGGCTCGCATCTTGGCCCACGATAGCGAGACTTAGGCGGCTCTGGACAGTGCAACGCGTTTTTGAGCCGCCTAGACTGCTGATGAACGCGACGCCTGATTGTCATGCGCCGCGCGCGCAACGGCTGCGCTCGAGACAATCATATCGACACGACCGCCACCCCACGGATCCGCTCGTCCATGCTGTCGCCTACCGAATTCCTCGAGGTTGTGCGGCTCGCACCGCTTGTCGGGATCGACCTCATCGTCGCCGACGCCGACGGCCGCGTGCTTGTGGGTGAACGACGCAATCGTCCGGCGCGCGGCAAATGGTTCGTGCCCGGCGGACGCATCCACAAGGACGAATGGCTCGACGGCGCGTTCACGCGCATCGTCGAAACGGAGCTCGGCATTGCGGGCATGCAGCGCTCGGCTGCGCGCTTCGTTGGCGTCTTCGAGCATCACTATCCGGACAACTTCGCGGCAGAAAACGGCATCGGCACACATTACGTTGTACTTGCGTATGCGTTCATGCTGGATAGCACCGTGCCTGTTGGGCGCTTCGATCAGCACAGCCAGTACGCGTGGCTGTGGCCAGAGGAGCTGCTCATGCGCGAAGACGTGCACAAGAATTCGAAACAATATTTCCGCTGAAAATGCCCCAGTAACAGACACACACGCGTCGTGGATTTCCCCGCAAGGCGTTCGTGAAGCTCGCGCGGGGCGCACGTGCGCGCTCATAAGACCCGGGTGCAACGCCGCGCCAGGACCGCTCCGCCTTGCCCACCATACCGAGCCATTCTGCCAAGTTCTCGGCATTTTCAGACTGCGGCGTGCGTCAGCACCCCACGGGCCTATCATGAATCCCGAGAGCGTGATGTGACCGCATGTAACAGCCCCACTCAGCCGGATGAGGGCACGCGGCGCAAAAGCGCAACGTACTCCTGCGAATCCTTTCTGCGCGAGGAACCGGCCATGTACATCGACAGGGTGGTCTGCCGGCAAGCCGCTTTCCAGCCGCGCGGCGCTCACTTGAAGTTCGGACACGTGGCCAAACGCATCGGCATCCTGGTTTTCGAGGGCTTCCCGCTCGGGGATGTGACCTTGCTCGCCGATGTGTTTCGTCTCGCGAACGATGCCTGCGCCGACACGCTTCCTGCTTATTCGATCGTCATGCTTTCCGAGCCTGGCGGCAACGTGGCCAGCGGCTGCGGCCTGCGGATATGGTCCGAGAGCCTGCATGGCCCGCTGCGCAGCGGCTTCGACACACTGTTTATCGCCGGCGGCCCTGGTGCGATGCAAGCGCGCGACAACGCGCGGCTCATCACGCGGCTGCAGATGCTCGCACCGAAAGTGCGAATCATCCGCGCACTCGGCGAGGGACGCGCCGTACTCGCCGCCGCCGATGTGCCTTTCCTGCGCACGGGCGGCAATACGGCAAGCTCGGCGCAGCGGCTACGCCGGGCGCTGGAAGCGCGCAACGCCGGCGCTTCTGTCGTGACGCCTTCCGAGGCGCTCGTCGCCGCGCTCAAGGTGGTCAAGCGCAATCACGGCGTGGCGCTCGCGCAGCGCGTATCCGAGGACTCGATGCCGGGCTCGTGGGAGCGGCTCGGCCCCATGCTCGACGATGGCGAAGCGGACAGCGCGAACGGCAAGATCAGTTCGGCTGCGCACTGGCTGCGCGAGAACTACCATCAGCCGATTTCGGTGGCCGATGCGGCGCGCGTCGCGCAGATGAGCATGCGAAACTTCCTGCGCCACTTCAAGACGCAAACGGGACTCACGCCGTCCGAATATTTGCTGCGTACCCGGCTCGATGCCAGTTGCCTCCTGCTCGCGCAAACCAATCTTCCCATCGACGAGATCGCGCAACGCTGCGGCGTGCCGCGCGGCGAGCGTCTTGCGCGGATCTTCCGACGCAGGCTCTCGATTTCGCCATCGGGGTATCGCGCCGTGAACCGGCGGGCTTCGGGTGAGTGATCCCGGTCGCAATTCGATACATGTTTTACCGCTGCATACGCAAAACGCCGCGCTTACGCGCGGCGTCTTTTTCATTCGGCGTACTCAGCGTGTAATTTCGGCACGCCTCGTGTGCAACGTTACAGCATGCCGGAGCCGAAGATCTCCGTGTGGATACGCGAAGCATCGACGCCGCGGGCAATCAGCGCCTCGCGCTGTTCGCGCATGAATGCCACGGGGCCGCACAGGTAGTAATCGGCGTCGGGCAACAACGCATCCGCTTCGATGCGGCCGATATCGATGCGCCCTTCGAAGTCGTAGTCAACGCCCTGGCGGTCGTTTGTACCGACTTCTTCGTAGAACACGGCACGCTTGACGTTCGGGTACTCGCAGACCGCGTGACGCAGAAAGTCGCGGAATGCGTGCACCTTCGCGTTACGGCATGCGTGCACGAAGGTCACCTTGCGCTCGCTACGCTCGGCGATCAGCGTGGAGAGCATCGACTTCATCGGCGTAATGCCCACACCGCCGCTCATCAGCACGACCGGCGACGTCTTCTTGCGATCGAGCGTGAACTCGCCCATCGGCGCGCTGACGTGCACCACCGCGCCTTCTTCCACGCCGTCATGCATGAGGTTCGATACGTGGCCCGGCTGCGCTTCGCCGCGGCCAGCCTCCCGCTTCACCGAGATGCGCAGCCATTTGCCGTGCGGCGCGTCCGAGAGGCTGTACTGACGCGGCTGGTCCACGCCGAGCTTGTCGACGAAGCGCGTGACGCTCACATACTGGCCCGGCTCGAAGCCGCCTGCCGATGCACCGTCGGCCGGCGCGAGATAGAACGAGGTGATCTCGTCGCTTTCGACTTGCTTGCGCATCACCTTGAACGGACGGAAGCCGCTCCACGAAGCCCCTTCGTACAGCTTCGCCTCGGTGCCGATCATGATGTTCGCGAGCTGCTCGTAGGCCACGGCCCAGGCGTCGAGTGTGGGCTGGTCCACGGCGTCGCCGAGCACGTCCACGACTGCGCCGAGCAGATGGCGGCCGACGATCGGATAGTGCTCCGGACGGATGTTCAGGCTCGCATGCTTGTGCGCGATGTGCGTGACCGCGCCGCCGAGCGCGCCCAGATTGTCAATGTTCGCCGCGTACGCGTACACCGCGCGGGCGAGCGTTTCGGGCTGGCTGCCGCTTTGCTGATGCGTCTGGTTGAAGATGTTCTTGAGCTCGGGGTGCGCGGCGAACATCCGCTTGTAGAAATGCTTGGTGATCGTGGCGCCGTGCTCGGCGAAAACAGGCGCAGTGGCCTTCACGCGGGCCATCTGGTCGGCGGTGAGCGCAGTCATTTACGGCTTCTCCGTGGTAAAGATGCACATACGATACATCTTTAATGCGACAGCCCGACTCAGGCATTTTGTCGCACCCAGCAATTTCCCGACTGCGGTCGCCCGGGACGCGCGGCGCATGGCCGTGGAGCCCGCTTCGGCGGGGTTTTTGCGGTGCGGGAAACAGTCTTTTTCGGACGATGGCGGTGCGGTTGGACGCTAGACGGCACCTCGGAGCTCACGTCGGCCGGCGCCGCGCGCTCGCGCCCTTTTATGCCTTACTCGCCCGTGCCCGCGCCCCGGTCGTGCCGCCAGAGCACGTCGCTGCCGCCCGCGGCGCGGTTGAGCACGCGCGCGAGCACGAAGAGCAGGTCGGAGAGCCGGTTGACGTAGCGGCGAGGCGTATCGGCGAGCGGCGGACCCGAGTTCGCCGACGCGCCCATTGCGACCACCGCGCGCTCGGCGCGCCGGCACACGGTGCGGCACACGTGCGCGAGCGCCGCCGCCCGCGAGCCGCCGGGGAGAATGAATTCCTTGAGCGGCGACAGCGTGGCGTTGTAGTGCTCGAGCCAGCCATCGAGCCGCGCGAGGTGTTCGTCGGTCACGAGCGTGTGGCCCGGCATGCACAGCTCCCCGCCGAGATCGAACAGGTCGTGCTGGATTGCGACGAGCGCCCCGCGCACATCATCGGGGAGCGTTTCGCACAGCAACACGCCGATCTGCGAGTTCAGCTCATCGACGTCGCCGATCGCGACGATGCGCGCGTCGTCCTTGCGTACGCGGCTGCCGTCGCCGAGGCCGGTCGAACCGTCGTCGCCGGTGCGCGTTGCAATCTTGCTCAGGCGATTGCCCATGTCGTGCTCTCCAAAGCTGTAAATTCGCGCAGGTCGCGCATCACGCGCACCCGGCGCCGTGTACGGCGTCCACGCCTGCCGGCCCTATTATAGGTTTCGTGCACTGCAGCATAAGGAGCGCGGCTTTGCGGCGCGGACGTTCAGCGTAAAATGGTCCGAGCCAGAAGTCATACCCATACGAAGGAGACACCCGCGTGAATCACCCCGCGCCGCCGGCCCTCGCACGCCGCCCGTTCCCCGCCGAACTCCTCGATCAGCTGCGCAGCGCGTTCGGCGAACGCGTCTCCACCTCCGAAGCCGTACGCGCCCATCACGGCCGCGACGAATCGCCCTTCGATCCGCAACTGCCCGACGCCGTGGTGTTCGCGCAGAGCACCGAAGATATCCAGACCATCGTCAAGCTGTGCGCCCGTTACGGCGTGCCGATCATTCCCTATGGCAACGGCTCGTCGCTCGAGGGTCACTTGCTGGCCGTGCAGGGCGGCGTGTCGATCGACCTCTCGCAGATGAACCGCGTGCTCTCGATCAACGCCGAAGATCTCACCGTGACCGTCGAGCCCGGCATCTCGCGCAAGCAACTCAACGAAGCGCTGCGCGACACGGGTCTGTTCTTCCCGATCGATCCGGGCGCCGATGCGAGCATCGGCGGCATGACGGCCACGCGCGCCTCGGGCACCAACGCCGTGCGCTACGGCACGATGCGCGAGAACGTGCTCGGCCTGACCGCCGTGCTCGCCGACGGCCGCGTGGTCAAAACCGGCACGCGCGCACGCAAGTCGTCGGCGGGCTACGACCTCACACGCCTTTTCGTCGGCTCGGAAGGCACGCTCGGCGTGATCACCGAAATCACGGTGCGACTCTACCCGCAGCCCGAGGCAGTCTCGGCGGCGGTGTGCGCGTTCCCTTCGATGGCGGAGGCCGTGCGCACGGTGATCGAGACGATCCAGATCGGCGTGCCGATCGCGCGCGTGGAATTCATCGACTCGCTCGCGGTGCGCGCGATCAACAAGCATTCGAACCTCACGCTGCGCGAGAAGCACACGCTCTTCTTCGAATTTCACGGCACCGAGGCGGGCGTCGCGGAACAGGCGCAGCTCGTGCAAGAGCTTGCCGCGCAGCACGGTGGCGAAGGCTTCGAATGGGCCACGCGCCCCGAGGACCGCAGCCGCCTGTGGAACGCGCGCCACAACGCCTACTTCGCGATGCTGCAGCTCAAGCCCGGCTGCCGCGCCGTGACGACCGACGTATGCGTGCCGATCTCGCGCCTCGCCGAATGCGTGATCGAGACGGAAACCGACCTCAAGGCCTCGCCGCTGCCCTGCCCGATCGTCGGCCATGTGGGCGACGGCAACTTCCACGTGGCGATCCTGATCGCCCCGAACAAGCCCGAGGAAATCGAGGAGGCCGAACGCCTGAATCACCGCATCGTGCAGCGTGCGATCGCGATGGACGGCACCTGCACGGGCGAACACGGCGTGGGCCTGCACAAGATGGATTTCCTCGTGGAAGAGCACGGCGCGGACACCATCGACACGATGCGCGCGATCAAGCACGCACTCGATCCGCACAACCTGATGAATCCGGGCAAGATCTTCAGCTGGGCGGTGTAACCGACAAGCGCTGAGAAGCGCACACATGCGCAACGGACGGGAGGAGACATGAACGCACCCGAGGCGAACTTGCCCGAGCTGAGCCCGGAAGCGCTCGCGCAACGCCAGCGCGAGGTAGTCCAGGCGTTGATGGCCGTGCTGCCGGCGCATTGCCTGCTGCATCGCGAGGAGGACACCGTCGCCTACGAGTGCGACGGCCTCGCCGCCTACCGGCGGCTGCCGCTCGCCGTGGCGCTGCCGGAGACCGAGTCGCAGGTGCAACGCATCGTGCAGATCTGCCGGCGTCTCGACGTGCCGGTCGTGCCGCGCGGCGCGGGCACCGGCCTCTCGGGCGGCGCCATGCCGATCCGGCATGGCATCGTGCTTTCGCTCGCGCGCTTCAAGCGCATCCTCGAAGTCGATCCCTATGCGCGCACGGCCACCGTGCAGCCCGGCGTGCGCAATCTGGCCGTTTCCGAGGCGGCGGCGCCCTTCGGCCTTTACTACGCGCCAGACCCTTCGTCGCAGATCGCTTGCACGATAGGCGGCAACGTTTCGGAGAATTCCGGCGGCGTCCATTGCCTGAAGTACGGCCTCACGGTGCACAACGTGCTGCGGGTGCGCGCCGTCACGATGGACGGCGAGATCGTCGAATTCGGCTCGCTCGCGCCCGATGCGCCGGGCCTCGACCTGCTCGCGGTGATGATCGGCAGCGAAGGCATGTTCGCGATCGTGACCGAGGTGACCGTCAAACTGATTCCGCGCCCGCAAACCGCGCAGGTCATCATGGCGAGCTTCGACGACGTCGTGAAAGGCGGCGACGCCGTCGCGGGCATCATCGCCTCCGGCATCATTCCGGCGGGCCTGGAAATGATGGACAAGCCGGCCACGCGCGCGGTGGAGGAGTTCGTGAACGCGGGCTACGACCTCGACGCCGCCGCCATCCTGCTGTGCGAAGCCGACGGCACGCCCGAGGAAGTCGCCGACGAGATCGCGCGCACGACCACGGTGCTGCGCGAGCATGGCGCCACGCGCATCCAGATCTCGCGCACCGAGGAAGAACGCCTGCGCTTCTGGTCGGGCCGCAAGAATGCGTTTCCGGCCGCGGGCCGCATCTCGCCCGACTACTACTGCATGGACGGCACCGTGCCGCGCCGCGCGATCGGGCCGCTGCTTGCGCGCATCCACGAGATGGAAAAGCAGTATGGACTGCGCTGCATCAACGTGTTCCATGCCGGCGACGGCAACATGCACCCCCTCATTCTCTTCAACGGCAACGACCTCGACGAATGGCACCGCGCAGAGGCTTTCGGCTCGGACATTCTCGAGACCTGCGTCGAACTGGGTGGCACCGTGACGGGCGAGCACGGCGTGGGCATCGAGAAGATCAATTCGATGTGCGTGCAATTCTCGCCGCAGGAGCGCGACGCGTTTCATGCGGTGAAACACGCGTTCGACCCGGCCAGGCTGCTCAACCCCGACAAGGGGATCCCCACCCGGGCGCGCTGCGCCGAGTACGGACGCATGCATGTGCGCGGGAATCTGCTGCCACACCCCGAGTTGCCGCGCTTCTGACAGACGCGCAAACACGCACCCGGCACCGCGCAGTCTATGCATATCGCGTGACCCGAATGAGGGTCCGCTCCGGGTTGTCAGGCGGGGTTCGCTCAGTACAATCGAACGAACCATATAACGAACGAGCGCGACCATCACGACATGGAAGAGGACGACATCGTCTCGGACTGGTCCGAACGCATCCGGGCGGCGAGCGCCGATGGCCGGGCGCTGCGCATTCGCGGCGGGGGCACGAAGGACTGGTACGGCCAGTCGCTCGAAGGCGAGATTCTCGACACGCGCGCACACCGCGGCATCATCGCGTACGACCCGGCAGAACTGGTGATCACGGCGCGCGCCGGCACACCGCTTGCGGACATTGAAACGGCGCTTGCGGCCCACAGCCAGATGCTCGCGTTCGAGCCGCCGCACTTTGGCGCGCAGGCAACCCTGGGCGGCTGCATTGCCGCAGGCATTGCCGGGCCGCGGCGGGCGAGCGCGGGCGCACCGCGCGACTTCGTACTGGGCGCGGTGCTCATGAACGGCCACGGCGAGGTGCTGCATTTCGGCGGCCAGGTCGTGAAGAACGTGGCGGGCTACGACGTTTCGCGGCTCATGGCGGGCTCGCTCGGCACGCTCGGGCTGCTGCTGGAGCTTTCGGTGAAGGTGCTGCCGACGCCGCAAGCGGAAACCACGCTCAAGTTCGACATGAACGGCACGGACGCCGTGCGCAAGCTCAACGAATGGGGCGGCCGCCCGCTGCCGATGACGGCGAGCGCCTGGCGCAACGGCACGCTCGCGGTACGCCTCGCGGGCGCGGAAGCCGCGGTGAAGACGGCCCGCGCGAGCCTGGGCGGCGAAGTGGTGGACGCCGTGGAAGCCGAACGCTTCTGGGCGGGCCTGCGCGAGCAGACCGATCCGTTCTTTGCGTCGATTGCGCCCAACGCGGCGCTCTGGCGCCTCGCGCTGCCCTCGATCGCGGAGCCCCTGCAATTGCCCGGCGCGCAACTCATGGAATGGGGCGGCGCGCAGCGCTGGTGGATCACGGAAACCGACGCACAAACCGTGCGTATCAGCGCGAAGCAAGCCGGCGGTCACGCCACGATGTTCCGCACGGGACGCGACTACGATCGCAGCGCGGGCGTCTTCACGCCTTTGCCCGCGCCGCTCATGAGGATCCATCGCGGCCTGAAGGCCGCCTTCGACCCGGCCCGCATGTTCAATCGCGGCCGGCTGTATTCCGACTTCTGACGACACCCACACGCGGCGATGCAGACGAACCTCGCGGACTTCATACGCAACACCCCCGACGGCGACGAAGCCGACGCGATCCTGCGCAAGTGCGTGCATTGCGGCTTCTGCACCGCGACCTGCCCGACCTATCAGTTGCTCGGCGACGAACTGGACGGCCCGCGCGGGCGCATCTATCTCATGAAGCAGATGGTGGAAGGCGCGCCGGTCACGAAGAGCACGCTCACGCACCTCGACCGCTGCCTCACATGCCGCAGTTGCGAGACCACCTGCCCTTCCGGCGTGCAGTACGGACGCCTCGTGGAAGTGGGCCGCAAGCATGCCGAACAGATGGTGAAGCGGCCGCTGCGCCAGCGCATCATGCGCCGCCTGCTCGCGGGCGTGCTGCCGCGCCGCGCCCTCTTCACGCCGGCGATGCGCCTCGGCCAGCAGGTGCGGCCGCTTCTGCCCAAGCGCCTGCGCGACAAGGTGCCCGTGCGCCAGCGCTCGCTCGCCTGGCCCACGGCGAAGCACGCACGCAAGATGCTGATGCTGCAAGGCTGCGTGCAGCCCTCGATGATGCCCAACATCAACATCGCGACCGCGCGCGTGCTGGACGCGCTCGGCATCGAAACCATCGTCGCGCCGCAATCGGGCTGCTGCGGCGCGATCCGCCTGCATATGGGCTACGCCGATGACGCGCTCGACGACGTGCGCGCGAACATCGACGCCTGGTGGCCCTACATCGAGCAAGGCGCGGAAGCGATCGTGATGAACGCCTCGGGCTGCGGTGCGACGGTGAAGGAATACGCGCACCTGCTGCGCGACGATCTGGCCTATGTGGAGAAGGCGCGCCGCGTGGTCGAACTCACCCGCGATCTCTCGGAATTGCTGCCCGCATTCGAGGAACAGCTCGTGGCCAACACGAGGCGCCGTAGCATCAAGACGGTAGCGTGGCATCCTCCCTGCACGCTGCAGCATGGCCAGCAGTTGCGCGGCGGCGTGGAACGGCTGCTCACCGCGCTCGGGCTCGATGTGCGGTTGCCTGCCGACAGCCATCTTTGCTGCGGCTCCGCGGGCACCTATTCAATCATGCAGCCGCGCCTTTCCTACACGCTGCGCAACCAGAAAGTGGACCGGCTGCAGGCGCTGGAGCCGCAATTGATCGTCTCCGCCAACATAGGCTGCATTACGCACCTGCAAAGCGGCACGGCAATTCCGGTCACGCACTGGATTGAGCTGGTCGAACATATGCTGGTGACGAATTGAGTCCATCGGGAACAGAACCAGCGTAACGAGACGCGCGGCGCGCCAACAGTCGGCCATTCGGTATAGCCTTTCCGGCCAGTGTTTCGCGCCGTGCGCAGTCCGTATAATGGCCCTCGTTCTGTTCGTTTTGGATCCAAACAGCGGCGCGCGCCATTTCACGCGCTGGCCTTCAGCCCGATGACCGATCTCTCCCACAATCTCGAAGCTGTCCGCGAGCGCATCGCCGCCGCCGCCCGCAACGCCGGCCGTGACCCGCAAAGCGTGGAGCTGCTCGCGGTTTCGAAAACGTTTCCTGCGCAGGACGTGCGCGCCGCTCACGCTGTCGGCCAGCGCGCGTTCGGCGAAAACTACGTGCAGGAATCCGTGGACAAGATCGAGGCGCTCGCCGACTTGCGCGCGAGCATGGAATGGCATTTCATCGGGCCGCTCCAATCGAACAAGACACGCCCTGTAGCCGAGCGATTCGACTGGGTCCATTCGGTCGATCGTCTGAAGATTGCCGAACGCCTGTCGGCGCAACGTCCCGCCGGCATGGCGCCGCTCAACGTCTGCCTGCAGGTCAACGTGAGCGGCGAAGCCAGCAAGAGCGGCGTCACTCCGCAAGAAGCGCGGCAGGTCGCGCGCCAGATCGCCGCCCTGCCCAACCTGCGCCTGCGCGGGCTCATGTCGATTCCCGAGCCGGAAACCTCACTCGAGGGGCAACGCGCGCCGCACCGCCAGCTACGCGAGCTGTTCGAAGCGCTACGCGCAGATGGCCTCGCGCTCGACACGCTCTCCATGGGCATGTCGGCCGACCTCGAAGCCGCGGTGCTCGAAGGCGCGACGATCGTGCGCGTCGGCACCGCGATTTTCGGCGCGCGCGACTACTCTCACTGATTCACTGAACGATTCCATCACCATGAAAATTGCCTTCATCGGGGGCGGCAACATGGCCGCCGCACTCATCGGCGGTCTGATCCGCAAGGGCGTTCCCGCCGACAACCTCTACGCGATCGATCCGAACGAGGACGCCCGCAAGCGCAGCGCCGAGCAGTTCGGCGTGCGCACTGGCGCCGCCGCGGACGCCGCGCTCGCGTCGTACGACGCCGTTCTGATCGCCGTGAAGCCGCAAATCGCCAAGGCCGTGGCCGAAGGCATCGCACCGTACCTTGGTGCGCATCAGGTCGTCATCAGCATCATGGCCGGCATTCGCATCGACGATCTCTCCCGCTGGCTGAACGGCCACGCGCGCGTCGTGCGCACGATGCCGAACACGCCCGCGCTGATCGGCATGGGCGCAACCGGTCTCGTCGCGAGCAGCGGCGTGGACGCAGCGGGCCGCCAGCTCGCTTCGGATGTGCTCGGCGCAGTCGGCCAAACGGTCTGGTTCGACGACGAAGCGAAGATCGACGCGGTCACGGGCATTTCGGGCAGCGGGCCGGCCTATGTGTTCTACTTCATCGAAGCGCTCGAAGAAGCGGCGCGCCAACTCGGCATGGACGAACAGCAAGGCCGCGCGCTCGCCATCGCCACGTTCACGGGCGCGGCGCAACTCGCGCTGCAATCGGACGAGCCGCCCGCCGTGCTGCGCGAGCGCGTGACTTCCAAGGGCGGCACGACCGCCGCTGCGCTGGCGTCGTTCGACGCTTCGGGCGTGAAGGCCGCCATCGTCAAGGGCGCGCTCGCGGCCGATGCGCGCGCGAAGGAAATGGGCGAGGAATTCGGCAAGCAGTAAGCGCACCGCAGTCCAGATAGAAAAAGCGCCGGGTGCGTCATGCACCCGGCGCTTTTTTTCGTCGATCTGGCCTCAGAGTCCCGCGACGGCGTAGTGGGCCGCAATCCCGACGAACAGCGCGCCGCCCAGCCAGTTGTTGTGGCGAAACGCGGCGAAGCATGGCATGCGTTCGCGGTTCTTGATGAGGGTGTAGTGATAAATGGCGCAGCCCACGGCGGCCGCCCAGCCGAGCCAGTAGAGCCAGCCGAAGCCCAGCGTCACGCCCACCCACACGTAAATGCCGAGCGTGGCCGCATAGCAGAGCATGATCGCGAGCACGTCGAAGCGGCCGAAAGTGAGCGCCGAGGTGCGAATGCCGATCTTGATGTCGTCGTCGCGATCGACCATCGCGTATTCGGTGTCGTAGGCCACGGACCAGAACACGTTCGCGGCCAGCATGATCCACGCGAGCGCCGGCACGTGGTCCTGCACGGCGGCAAATGCCATGGGAATGCCGAAGCCGAACGCGATGCCCAGATACGCCTGCGGAATCGCGAAAAAGCGCTTGGTGAACGGATACGACGCCGCTACGAACAGCGCCACGACCGAAAGCTGCTTCGTCAGCGCATTGAGCGGCAGGATCAACAGGAACGACACGAGCGCGAGGCCCGCGGCAATCGCCACCGCTTCCCAGGCGCGAATGCGGCCCGACGTGATGGGGCGTTCGGCCGTCCGTTTGACGTGGCGGTCGAAATCGCGGTCGGCGTAGTCGTTGATCGCGCAGCCCGCCGAGCGCATCAGCACGGTGCCGACCGTGAAGATGATCAGCAGCGAGAGGGGCGGATGGCCGTCCGAGGCGATCCACAGCGCGTTGAGCGTCGGCCACAGCAGCAGCAGGCTGCCGATCGGCTTGTCCATGCGGACGAGCCGCAAATAGAGCGGGAGTCGGGCGAACATGATCGGGGCGGGAAAAGCGATGCCGCTATTGTAGGCCAGGGCGGCGCGCCGTCGCCGCGAGCCGCGCCCGCGCAAAAACAAAGGCCCGCCGGACATCCGGCGGGCCTTTCATCGTGCTGATCGCGCTTCAGGCGCAGCGCCCGGGCGCCGCATCGGCATCAGGCCAGCAGCGAGCGCAGCATCCACGCGGTCTTTTCGTGCGTCTGCATGCGTTGCGTAAGCAGGTCGGCGGTCGGTTCGTCGTTGGCCGCTTCCGTCGACGGGAAGATCGCGCGCGCGGTGCGCACCACGGCTTCCTGGCCCTCCACCAGCTGGCGGATCATGTCTTCCGCGGCCGGCACGCCGTCCGCTTCGGGAATCGACGAGAGCTTCGCGAATTCCTTGTAGCTGCCCGGCGCATGCACGCCCAGCGCACGAATACGCTCGGCGATGGCGTCGACAGCCAGTGCGAGTTCGTTGTACTGCCCTTCGAACATCAGGTGGAGCGTGTTGAACATCGGCCCCGTGACGTTCCAGTGGAAGTTGTGCGTCTTCAGATATAGCGTGTAGGTGTCCGCGAGCAGACGCGAGAGACCCTCCGCGATCTTCTTGCGATCCTTGTCGCTGATACCGATATTCACGTGCTGTACGGTTGCTTTTTTGGCCATGACGACTCCTTGTGTAGCAGTGAGACTACGCGTGCTTGACGATCCTGTTGTGCCCGCCTGCGCCTTAAAAAAAGCTGGCGCGCGAGCGCTCGATCGGTCGTCAGTGTAGCCTGGAAATATCAGAAACCCGGCTCATCCGGCCCTACTGTGCAGCAACGCGCCCGGCTCGTTCAGTGCCCTGCCAGGTGCGCGAAGGCTTGCGTGGCGATCGCCACGAAGCCGCTCGCCACGATCGCAAAGCCCACCATCCGGCGCACGATCTGCGTGCCTTGCGCACGCGTGCGCGCCATCGCGGCCGCATTTCCCGGTCCCATCGTCTTGAGGGTCATCGTCATCGTTCGGGTCATGATCATGCTCCTTTGGTCGTTCCTCGAATTCCTGCTTCAGGCGCGGCTCGCTGTCTTGACGTCGTGACAACAATCCGCGCCTGCGTCCTTACTTCGCCAGCTTCGCGATCGCGTCGATCACGCCTTGCGCATACGCAGGATCGGCGCGGCGGAAGTGTTCGATCTGACGCTCCACGATCTGAGCCGGCACACCGTTGATATGCCGGGCGATGTTCGCGAAAAGCCGCTCGCGCTGGCCCGCATCGAACAGCCGGAACAACGCGCCCGGCTGGCTGTAGTAGTCATCGTCTTCGCGGTGATCGTAGTGATCGACCGCACCGGCCGCGAGCGGCGGCTCGCCCGCCTGCGGACGCTGCGCGAAGTCGCCGAAACGACTCGGTTCATAGTTCACGTTGCCGCCCAGGTTGCCGTCGGTGCGCATCGCGCCGTCGCGATGGAACGAGTGGAACGGGCAGCGCGGCGCATTCACCGGAATCTGGTGATGGTTCACACCGAGGCGATAGCGCTGCGTGTCGCCATACGAGAACAAACGCCCCTGCAGCAAGCGATCCGGCGAGAAGCCGATGCCCGGCACCACGTTCGCCGGCGTGAAAGCGGCCTGCTCGACATCGGAGAAATAGTTCTCCGGATTACGGTTCAGCTCGATCGTGCCCACGTCGATCAGCGGATAGTCCTTGTGCGGCCAGATCTTCGTGATGTCGAACGGGTTGTACGGCACCTTCGCGGCATCGGCCTCGGGCATCACCTGAATGCGGAAATGCCACTTCGGGAAATTGCCCTTTTCGATCTCGTTGAAAAGATCGCGCTGCGCCGATTCGCGGTCCTGAGCAATCACCTGCGCGGCTTCGGCATCGCTGTAGTTCTCCACGCCCTGCGCCGACTTGAAGTGGAACTTCACATAGAAGCGCTCGTTGTTCGCGTTGATGAACGAGAACGTGTGCGAGCCGAAACCGTGCTGCTGGCGATAGTTCTTCGGAATGCCGCGATCGCTCATGAGGATCGTCACCTGATGCAGCGACTCCGGATGACGCGACCAGAAGTCCCACGCGGCCACGTTGTTGCGCATGTTGGTGCGCGGATCGCGCTTTTGCGTGTGGATGAAGTCCGGGAACTTGAGCGGATCGCGAATGAAGAACACCGGCGTGTTGTTGCCGACGATGTCCCAGTTGCCCTCTTCCGTGTAGAACTTGATCGAGAAGCCGCGCACATCGCGCTCGGCGTCGGCCGCGCCGCGCTCGCCCGCCACGGTCGAAAAGCGCATGAAGAGCGGCGTTTCCTTGCCGACTTCGCCGAACACTTTCGCCTTCGTGTAGCGCGAAATATCGTGCGTGACCTTGAGCGTGCCGAACGCGCCCGAGCCCTTCGCGTGCACGCGGCGCTCGGGAATCACTTCGCGGTCGAAGTGCGCGAGCTTTTCGAGAAGCCACACGTCCTGGAGCATCACCGGGCCGCGCGGACCGGCGGTGAGCGAGTTCTGGTTGTCGACGACGGGTGCGCCGGCTGCCGAGGTGAGAGTACGGTCGGTCATGCTGGATTCCTTCCTTGCTTGCGTGTGTGTTCTGGAATTCGGTGAAATGTGCTTCGGGATGGCGCGAGGCCGTCAGGCGGACAGCGCGCGGTCGACGAGCAGCGAGAACCACACGGTGCGAAGGCCAGAATGGGCGCGTGCCGAGGTGCTGGGGGTGTTCGGGGTGGCGGTTTGCATCGCTTCCTCCAGGGGTTTCCGGTTGAGATCGGTTAGAGGAAACTCTATCAACGACTATCGATATCTGTAATTTGATTTATTCAATCTATCAAATAGGCGTTGATTATTAGGGTCGCAAGGAACGTAAGGCTGGGGATGGTCGCGCGGGCGGATGCCGCGCTCGGAAGGAAAACGCGCCGCGCAGCCCGAAAGCGCACGGCGCGATATACGTCAGGCAGCCTCGGCAGGCGCCTCGATCTTCTTCACGCCGGGCAGCTCGCAGGCGTGAATGGCGTCGACGATCGCCTCGATCGCCGGCATGCGCGTGAAGCTCTTGCGCCACGCGAGCACCACGCGGCGGTCCGGCACGGGTTCGTCGAACGGCACGTAGGACAGCAGCCCGGAATCCACGCCGCCCGCGTGCGGCTTCACCTCGGTCACCGACATGCGCGGCAGCACGGTAATGCCCACGCCGCTCGCAACCATATGACGAATGGTCTCCAGAGACGAGCCTTCGAACGTCTTCTGGATGCCGTCGGCGTTCTGCGAGAAGCGCATCAGTTCGGGGCACACGCCCAGCACGTGGTCGCGGAAGCAATGACCGCTACCGAGCAGCAGCATGGTTTCCTGCTTGAGGTCGTCCGGGTCGATCTTCGGGCGCTGTTCCCACGCGTGGCCCGACGGCAGCGCCACGACGAACGGTTCGTCGTAGAGCGGGCGCAGCGTGAGGCCGGTTTCGGGGAACGGCAGCGCCATGATCGCCACGTCGATTTCGCCCTGCTTGAGCAGCTCGATGAGCTTGAGCGTGTAGTTCTCCTGCAGCATCAGCGGCATTTGCGGCACGCGCTTGATCATCTGCTTGACGAGCGTGGGCAGCAGGTAGGGCCCGATCGTATAGATCACGCCAAGGCGCAGCGGCCCCACGAGCGGGTCCTTGCCCTGCTTGGCGATTTCCTTGATCGCGAGCGTCTGTTCGAGCACGCGCTGGGCTTGCGTGACGATCTGCTCACCGATGGGCGTGACGCTCACCTCGCTCGTGCCGCGCTCGAAGATCTGCACGTTCAGTTCGTCTTCGAGTTTCTTGATGGCGACCGAAAGGGTCGGCTGGCTCACGAAGCAGGCTTCCGCGGCCCGTCCGAAGTGGCGCTCTCGAGCTACCGCGACAATGTATTTCAATTCAGTGAGCGTCATTCGGGGACCAATCAAAAAAGGTGAATCAATAGTTTGTAGTTATACACCTATGGCGGTGATTCGCCAATAATCAACACCCCTATGCGGGGCGTGATCATGACAAAAGGGTCAGACGGCGTAGGCGCGCGCAGGTTCCGCGCAATGGACTCGCAGTTGGGCTCGCAGTTGGACTTTTCACGCTTTCAGATACTGCTCGCGGGCGCCGAGCCAGCGATTCAGATGCTGCGTGACGACGAGCGGAAACTCGTGCAGCAGCCGATCGGCCGCGCCGCGCGCAGGCTCGATGAGCCATGCGTCGGTCTCGAGGTTCGCGAAGCGCAGCATTGCCGCGCCAGATTGACGCGCGCCGAGAAATTCGCCGGGGCCGCGGATTTCGAGGTCCTTGCGCGCGATCTCGAAGCCGTCGGTGGTCTCGCGCATGGTTTGCAGGCGCGCGCGGCCCGTGAGCGACAACGGCCCGGTATAGAGCAGCACGCACACCGAAGCGGCGCTGCCCCGCCCCACGCGCCCGCGCAACTGATGCAATTGCGCGAGGCCGAAACGCTCGGCGTGCTCGATCACCATCAGCGACGCATTGGGCACGTCCACGCCCACTTCGATGACCGTCGTCGCCACGAGCAGCTGCACCTCGTTGCGTGAGAACGCATCCATGACGGCGGCCTTGTCCGTGGAAGCGAGGCGGCCGTGCACGAGCCCGACGGTGAGCTCCGGCAGCGCGGCTACCAGCGTTTCGTAAGTCTCGACGGCCGTTTGCAGCTGCAGCGTCTCGCTTTCCTCGATCAGTGGACATACCCAGTACACCTGACGACCCGTGAGCGCCGCTGCGCGCACGCGCGCGATCACTTCCTCGCGGCGCGCGTCGGAAATGAGCTTCGTGAGGATCGGCGTGCGGCCGGGCGGCAGCTCGTCGATGGTGGAGACGTCGAGATCCGCGTAGTAGGTCATGGCTAGCGTGCGCGGGATCGGCGTGGCCGACATCATCAGCTGATGCGGCTGGAACTCACGATGCGTCTCGCCAGGCGCTTTCGCGTTCTGCGCCTTGGCACGCAGCGCGAGCCGCTGCTCGACGCCGAAGCGATGCTGTTCGTCGACGATCACGAGGCCGAGCCGCGCGAATTCCACAGCCTCCTGAATGATCGCGTGTGTGCCGATCACGAGCTGCGCCGTGCCGAGCGCCGCGGCTTCGAGCGCCGCGCGCTTTTCCTTCGCCTTGAGGCTGCCCGCGAGCCACGCCACCTGCACGCCGAGCGGCTCGAGCCAGCCGCGCAGCTTGCGCGCGTGCTGTTCCGCGAGGATTTCGGTGGGCGCCATGAGCGCGGCCTGGTAGCCGGCGTCGATGGCCTGCGCCGCCGCGAGCGCCGCGACCACGGTCTTGCCGCTGCCCACGTCGCCTTGCAGCAGACGCTGCATGGGGTGCGGCTGTTCGAGATCGTGCGCGATTTCCGCCACCACGCGCTCCTGCGCGCCGGTGAGCGTGAACGGCAACGCGCCGCGCAGCCGCGCGAGCAGCGTCTCATCGCTCTTGCGGCCTGCGATGTGGCGAGCCATCGCGGGCGCGGCGCGTGTGCGGCGCTCTTCGTGCGCACGCTTGAGCGACAGTTGCTGCGCGAGCAGTTCCTCGAACTTGATGCGCGTCCACGCGGGATGCGTGCCGTCGATCAGCTCGTGCTCGTCGGCGTTCACGGGCGGGTGGTGCAACGTCTTCACGGCGTCCATCAAGGGCGGCAGATTCAGCGGCTCCATGAATTCTTGCGCCACCGCATCCGGTAGCAGTTCTGGCAGATGCGCACGCGACAGCGCGTTGTCGATCGCCTTGCGCAGATACGCCTGGCTCACGCCCGCCGTGGAGGGATATACCGGCGTAAGCGCCTGCGGCAGCGGCGCGTCGCCCTCTACGACCTTCACCGCCGGATGCACCATCTCCATGCCGAAGAAGCCGCCGCGCACGTCGCCGCGCACGCGCAGGCGCTTGCCGATCGCCATCTGCGTGACCTGCGAGCCGTAGAAGTTCAGGAAGCGCAAATGAAGCTGGTCGCCGTTGTGATCCTCCAGCTTCACGACGAGCTGGCGGCGCGGCCGGTAGGCGATCTCGTTGTCGAACACCACGCCTTCGGTTTGCGCGATGCCGCCCGGCAGCAGTTCGCCGATGGGCGTGAGCGTGGTTTCGTCTTCGTAGCGCATCGGCAGATGCAACACGAGATCGATGTCGCTGCGCAGACCGAGTTTGGCGAGCCGGTCGGCGGTTTTGGTGAGCTTGGGCTTGTCTTTGGCCGCGGCTTTTTCTACGGCTTCTTCCACGGCCTTGTCCGCGGACTTCTTCGCGGCGCGTTTGCGCGCGGGCGCTGCGGCCCCTTGCGTCGCGTCCGCTTGCCGCTTGCGCTCGCCGTCCTCGGGCGTGCGCGCGTCGTCGGGCGCCTCGCTCGCGGAATCGGCTTCGGACATCAATCGGATAACGGATGGGGGCATGGGCAGCTTCGCAAGTACAATATCGGCTTTCCGGTATGGCGCGGCGCGTGCAGCGCGACGGCCTCTGCCATCGGGCACGCCGCGCGCATCGCTATCGCGCACGTCCCGCAATCATAGCCTTTCGTCACGCACGATCGGCCATTGCAGCCGCTTTTTGGGGCACAACCGCTTGACGGTTCGGCTCCATGAAGCCGCCGCACGCCGGGCCTCCGGCGCATTTCCGTTACTTCAGGCCGCATGTTCAAGCTTTCCGATTTCAATTTCGACCTCCCCGAGGAACTGATCGCGCAGAGCGCCCTGCCCGAGCGCAGCGCGAGCCGTCTGCTCGAGGTCGATAACACGACGCAGTTGCCAGGCCAACCTGCGCGTCTGACCGACCGCCGCTTTTCCGACCTGCCCTCGTGCATCGCGCGGGGCGACTTGCTCGTCTTCAACGATACCAAGGTGCTGAAGGCGCGTTTCTTCGGCCAGAAGGCGAGCGGCGGCAAGATCGAGGTGCTCGTGGAGCGCCTGACCGGCGCACGCACGGCGCTCGCGCAGATCCGCGCGAGCAAGAGCCCCGGCCCCGGCACGGTGCTGCGCCTCGCCGATGCGTTCGACGTGACGGTGGGCGAGCGCGTCGATCAGTTCTACACGCTGCACTTTCCGGACGACTGCCTCACGCTGATCGAGCAGCACGGGCGTCTGCCGCTGCCGCCCTACATCACGCACGACGCCGACGCGAGCGACGAAACGCGCTATCAAACGGTGTTCGCGCAGAATCCGGGCGCGGTGGCCGCGCCCACGGCGGGCCTGCACTTCGACGACGCCCTGCTCGCGCAACTCGACGCGCAAGGCGTGGAGCGCGCCACGCTCACGTTGCACGTGGGCGCGGGCACGTTCCAGCCGGTGCGCGTGGAGAACATCGCCGAGCACAAGATGCATAGCGAGTGGTACGAACTGCCGCAATCGCTCGTCGACAAGATCGCGGCCACGCGTGCGCGCGGCGGCCGCGTGATTGCGGTGGGCACGACCTCGATGCGCGCGCTCGAAGCCGCCGCGCGCGCCGCCGCGAACGAGAACCGCGCACTCGCGGCAACGCAGGCGGAAACCGATATCTTCATCACGCCTGGCTACAAATTCCGCGTGGTCGACCGGCTCGTGACGAACTTCCACCTGCCGAAGTCCACGCTCCTGATGCTCGTTTCCGCGTTCGCGGGGATCGAAACGATACGCGCTGCGTATCGTCACGCGATTGCGGAGCGCTATCGCTTCTTCAGTTACGGCGACGCCATGCTGCTGACCCGAACCGACGACGCGCTCGACAAGTAACACTTACGCTTCCCAAGCCTCCGCGCGACACAACCAACGCGCGGCGGCCTTTCACTATCTGCGCCGGACTGTTTTCCGGTGGCACAGGAGTCAACCGCATGACCGACGGTCATCAAAGCAACGCACGCGCCGAACACGGCACGTATCTGGGCGAACGCCCGCAGAACGGCCTCAAATTCGAATTGCTCGGCACTGACGGCCTCGCCCGCCGTGGCCGCGTCACGCTCAATCACGGCGTGGTCGAAACGCCGATCTTCATGCCAGTGGGCACCTACGGCACCGTGAAGGCCACGCAGCCGCGCGAGCTCGAAGAGATGAAGGCGCAGATCATCCTCGGCAACACCTTCCACCTCTGGCTGCGTCCGGGCCTCGAAACGATCGAGGCGCACGGCGGCCTGCATCGCTTCATGGGCTGGAACCGGCCGATCCTCACGGATTCGGGCGGCTTCCAGGTGTTCTCACTCGGCGACCTGCGCAAGATCTCGGAAGACGGCGTGCGCTTCGCCTCGCCCGTGAACGGCGACAAGCTGTTCCTCTCGCCCGAAGTGTCGATGCAGATCCAGAAGGTGCTGAACTCCGATATCGTCATGCAGTTCGACGAGTGCACGCCCTACGCGACCAACGGCGTGCCCACCACGCACAAGGAAGCCGCGGATTCGATGCGCATGTCGATGCGCTGGGCGCAGCGCTCGATCGACGAGTTCAACCGTCTCGGCAATCCGAATGCACTCTTCGGCATCGTGCAGGGCGGCATGTTCGAGGACTTGCGCGACGAATCGCTCGCCGGCCTCTCGCAGATGCCGTTCCACGGCTACGCGATCGGCGGTCTTTCGGTGGGCGAACCGAAGGAAGACATGATGCGCGTGCTCGAACACATCGCGCCGAATCTGCCTGCCGACAAGCCGCACTACCTGATGGGCGTCGGCACCCCGGAAGACCTGGTGGCGGGCGTGGCCTCGGGCGTCGACATGTTCGACTGCGTGATGCCCACGCGCAACGCGCGCAACGGCTGGATCTTCACGCGCTTTGGCGACATCAAGATCCGCAACGCCGTGCACCGCAACTCGCTGCGCCCGCTCGACGAACAATGCGGCTGCTACACCTGCCGCAACTTCACGCGCGGCTACCTGCACCACCTGCACCGCGTGGGCGAGATCCTCGGCGCGCAGCTCAACACGATCCACAATCTGCACTACTACCTGGAGCTGATGAGCGAGATGCGCGCGGCGATCGAGACGAAGACGTTCGCGGCGTTCCGCCAGCGCTTCGCCGAGCAGCGCGCACGCGGCGTGGACTGAGACGGTGTTACCTGCCGGCCGCAAAATATTACAATAACCTTTCGCGACAATGGCGCGGACAAGGCGTGCGGTCCGCTCGCGCCGCCCCGGTTTTCACGCGCATGCATGTCGCGTCGGGGCGGGATCCGCGATAAGCACTTGATCGCAAAGCCAATTTTGCGTCATCGTCGCGATGAATGCCGGTGGTAGAATAACCGGCTCGCTTTTTGATCGTAAAAAACGGAGAGACCAACGTGTCGTTCATTTCCAATGCCTTCGCGCAAGGCAGTGCAGCAGGTGGTGCCGAATCGAGCCTCATGAGCTTCCTGCCGCTCATTCTGATGTTCGCCGTGCTGTACTTCATCATGATCCGTCCGCAGATGAAGCGTCAGAAGGAACATCGCAACATGCTCGCGGCCATGGCCAAGGGCGACGAAGTGATCACGAGCGGCGGCATCGTCGGCAAGGTGACCAAGGTCAGCGAAGCCTACGTCGGCGTCGAAATCGCCGATGGCACGGAAATCACCGTGCAGAAGTCGTCGGTCTCGACCATCCTGCCGAAGGGCACGATCAAGTCGCTGTAAAGCTTCACGGTTTCCCCGAGGCCGTTGCCTCCGAAAGAACGGCCTCGCGCATCCGACCCGCCCTCGCAGCCACTGACCGGCAAACGTCAATGCAGGTACGCCCCGAAGGCAACGCCGGACGCGCACGCAGCGCTTAAGGCCATTCCCCTCCCCCGTTGGGTCAACCAATGAACCGTTATCCCCTCTGGAAATATGTCGTGATGCTGGTGGCGCTCGTCATCGGCTTCGTGTACACATTGCCCAATTTCTTCGGCGAAGCGCCCGCGGTCCAGGTGTCGAGCGGTAAAGCCACCGTCAAGCTCGACTCGGGCACGCTCGCCCAGGTCGAAGCCGCGGTCGCCGCGAACAACATCCGCGCGACCGACGTGACGTTCGACAACTCGTCGATGAACGCGAACATCCGCGTGCGCGTCGCCGACACGGACACGCAGCTGCGCCTGAAAGACGCGCTGAACAAGGCGCTGAACGCCGACCTGAACGACCCGCAGTACATCGTCGCCCTGAACCTGCAGAGCGCCTCGCCGCGCTGGCTCACGTCGCTGCGCGCGCTGCCGATGTACCTCGGCCTCGACCTGCGCGGCGGTGTGCACTTCCTGCTCCAGGTCGACATGAACGGCGCGCTCAACAAGAAGCTCGACTCCGACGCTTCGGACGTGCGCACGCTCCTGCGCGACAAGAACATCCGCGACGGCGGCGTGAACCGCGTCAACCAGTCGGTGGTCGTCAATTTCGCCGACGCCGATACGGCCGAGCAGGCGCGCAAGGTTCTCGCGGGCTCGGGCGGCATCACCGAACTGCAGTGGTCCTCGCAGAACAACCCCGAAGGCGGCGTACAGCTCGTCGGCACGTTCACGCCGGCCGTGAAGACGGCGGTTCAGCAAGCCGCGCTCAAGCAGAACATCCAGACGCTGCACAACCGCGTGAACGAACTCGGCGTGGCCGAGCCCGTGATCCAGCAGCAAGGCGACGACCGTATCGTGGTCGAGCTGCCGGGCGTGCAGGACACCGCCAAGGCGAAGGACATCATCGGACGCACGGCGACGCTCGAAGCGCGCCTCGCCGACCCGATGGGCCTGCATCCGGACGTGAACGCGCCGGTGCCGCCGGGCGACGAGCTCTTCACGCAAGGCAATGCCGCGCCGGTGCTGCTGCGCAAGCAGGTGATCTTCACCGGCGACCGCATCATCGACGCCTCGGCGGGCTTCGACGAGCATCAGCGCCCTTCGGTCAACATCCGCCTCGATTCGGCGGGCGGCCGCGCGGTGCGCGCCGTCTCGCGCGACAACATCGGCAAGCCGATGGCGATGGTGCTGTTCGAAAAGGGCAAGGGCGAAGTGCTGACGGTGGCGACCATCCAGTCGGAACTGGGCGACCGCTTCCAGATCACGGGCCAGCCCACGCCGCAGGCCGCCGCCGACCTCGCACTGCTGCTGCGCGCAGGTTCGCTTGCCGCGCCGATGGACATCATCGAGGAACGCACGGTTGGCCCGAGCCTTGGCGCGGACAACATCCGCAAGGGCTTCGACTCGGTGATCTACGGCTTCGCCGCCATCGCCGTGTTCATGATCGCGTACTACATGCTGTTCGGCGCGATCTCGATGATCGGCCTGTCGGTGAACCTGCTGCTGCTCGTCGCCGTGCTGTCCATGCTGCAGGCCACGCTCACGCTGCCGGGTATCGCGGCTATTGCGCTGGCGCTCGGTATGGCGATCGACGCGAACGTGCTGATCAACGAGCGCGTGCGCGAAGAACTGCGCAACGGCGCGCCGCCGCAGCTCGCCATCCAGAACGGCTACGCACACGCCTGGGCGACGATTCTCGACTCGAACGTGACCACGCTCATCGCCGGTCTCGCGCTGCTCGCGTTCGGTTCGGGCCCGGTGCGGGGCTTCGCGATCGTGCACTGTATCGGCATTCTCACGTCGATGTTCTCGGCCGTGTTCTTCTCGCGCGGTCTCGTGAACCTCTGGTACGGCGGCAAGAAGAAGCTCAAGTCGCTCGCGGTGGGTCAGGTGTGGCGTCCGGAGCCGGATGAAGGCACGCCCGCGCTCGCCGGCGCCGATGCCGGCACGGACACGGGCCGCGCCGTTGCGGCCACCACCGGCGCCGCCCGGCGCGAACCGGCCAAGGCCGGCGCGAAGGGCGCCGCACGCGCCAAACCGGTCGTACGCCGCCGCGATGCCCAGGGCGGCACTGGCGGCTCCGGCAACAACACCGGCTCGTCCCGCTGATACGGAGTCACGAACATGGAATTTTTCCGCATCCGCAAGGACATCCCGTTCATGAAGCACGCGTTGATCTTCAACGCGATCTCGCTTCTTACCTTCATCGCGGCGGTGTTCTTCCTCTTCCACCGCGGCCTGCACCTGTCGATCGAATTCACGGGCGGCACGGTCATTGAAGTGCAGTATCCGCAGGCGGTGCCGCTCGAGCCGCTGCGCGACTCGCTCACGAAAATCGGCTACGGCGACGCCCAGGTGCAGAACTTCGGCACTTCGCGCGACGTGCTGATGCGCCTGCCGCTCAAGCAGGGCCTGAGCTCCGCGCAGCAGAGCGACCAGGTGATGTCCACGCTCAAGGCGGCTGAGCCGCAGGTGCAGCTGCAGCGCGTGGAGTTCGTCGGCCCGCAGGTCGGCAAGGAACTCGCCACCGACGGCCTGCTCGCGCTCGCCTGCGTGGTGGCGGGCATCGTCATCTACCTGTCGTTCCGCTTCGAATGGAAGTACGCCGTGGCCGGCGTGATCGCGAACCTGCACGACGTCGTGATCATTTTGGGCTTCTTCGCGTTCTTCCAGTGGGAGTTCTCGCTCTCGGTGCTCGCGGCCGTGCTCGCCGTGCTCGGCTACTCGGTCAACGAATCGGTCGTTATCTTCGACCGGATTCGCGAGACCTTCCGGCGTGAGCGCAAGATGAGCGTGACCGAAGTCATCAACCACGCGATCACCAGTACGATGTCGCGAACCATCATCACCCACGGCTGTACGCAGATGATGGTGCTCTCGATGTTCTTCTTCGGCGGCCCGACGCTGCACTACTTCGCCCTGGCGCTGACGGTGGGTATTCTCTTCGGCATCTATTCGTCGGTGTTCGTTGCCGCGGCGCTCGCCATGTGGCTCGGCGTGAAACGCGAAGACCTCATCAAGGACAAGAAGGAAAAGTTCGATCCGAACGATCCGAACGCGGGCGCGCAGGTGTAAGCGGCGCACCAGCAAAAAAGCCGGTTCTCGCGAACCGGCTTTTTTTTCGTGCCTGCGCAACGCAACGGTCTTCGCCGCGCCGCCGCGCTTGCCTACTGCTTGATCCCTTCGGCCTGGATGTGCAGCGTGGTCTTCATCTGGAAGCCGTACTTCTTGCCCGAGTCCATGCCGAAGTCGTCGCGGTTGAATGCGGCTTCGGCCTCCACGCCGCATACCTCGCGCGTGAGCACGGGGTGCTGCATGCATTTGAACGACGCGATCTCGAGCTTGAGCGGCCGCGTCACGCCGTGCAGGGTGAAGTCGCCGATCACCTCCTTGGGCGTATCGCCATTGAAGACGATGCGCGTGCCCTTGTAGGTGGCCGTGGGGTACTTCGCGACATCGAGAAAGTCGTCGCCCACCAGATGCTGGTCGAGCTGCGGATTGCCGGTCTGGATCGACGCCGGATCGATCGTCACGTCTACGGCGCCCGTCTTCGCCGCGCGGTCCAGCGTGACCATGCCCGTGGTCTTCGTGAACTTCCCGCGCCACGTGGACAGACCGCCGAAGTGGTCGGCTTCGAAGCTCGGAAACGTGTGATTCGGATCGAGCTGGTAAGTATCGGCGGCGTGCGAGGCTTGCGTCATCAGAGCGGCGAGCGACACGGCGCAGCCTGCGGCCATCAGTACGAGCTTGTTCAAAAGCGCCTCCTCGGGGTCGTCGCTCTACTTGTGCGCGACGACGATGTGAAATTTGATGAGCACTTCGTCGGCCACAATTGAGGTGTCCTTCCACTCGCCGGTGCCGATGTCGAAGGCGAGCCGGTGGATCGGCAACGTGCCGTCGAAAGTCTGCGTCCCGCCCTGCTGCGTGAGCACGACGGGCACGGCCACGTTCTGCGTGTGCCCCTTGATCGTCAGTTTGCCGCTCACGCTGTACTGGTTCGTAGCGGTCGGTGCGATGGCGGTCGAGACGAACGTTGCCTGCGGGAACGTCTTCGCGTCGAACCATTCGGGTCCGTGCACCGAATCGTTGTAGGTCGGGTCGCCCAGATCATAGCTCGCCGTGTCGACCGTGATCTTCGCGCTGCCGCCCGCGGGTTTGGCCGGATCGAAGGCGATCTGCGCGTCGAACTTCGTGAAGCTGCCCTGGACCGGCACGTTCATCTGGCGCGAGACAGCGACGATCGTACTCTTCGCCGCGTCGAGCTGCGCATGCGCGGCTGCGCCCGCGAGCAGCGCCGCAGCGGCGCCGGCCCACACTGCCGCGGCCCCGACCGCCGGGCGCCACCGGTAAGAACGAATCCACCTCGACAAGGCTTCCATGATCGTCTCGCTTTGATTGCGTAGTCATTGACTTCGTGGATGGGCAGCGGCCACCTTGCGCAGCCATGCATGCTCCATGCCCGAAAGATAGTCCAAATTAGGTGACTGCAAACATCTGGAGATAAGGGCCGGGTCCCCGCCGGGCTCGCACACGCTCACGGCGCAAACGTGGCACACTTCGCAGCCCGTTCGCAGCTCCGGCAGCCGCCCCGTGCGGGGCCCGCGGCTCGTTCCGGCACGCCGCCGGGCGCGTTTGGTAACATGGCGCGAAGCGCTGTCGGCACCTTTCGGCCTGTGTGCCGCCGCAGCGCGTCCTTCGTTCACGTCGTTTTGCAACACCTGCCCGCATGGCCCAGGACAAACTGATCGCGTGTCACGATTGCGACGCGCTCTACCGCAAACCGCGGCTGCTCGGCCGCCAGTCAGCGCGTTGCTCGCGCTGCGGCGCCACGCTCTACAGCAGCGCCGCGTCCCAGCTCGACCGCATCTGCGCCATCACGCTCGCGGCGCTCGTCACCTTCATCATCGCCCAGTCGTTCCCGATCATCGAGCTCGATGCGAACGGTATCACTACGGAGTCGAGCCTGTTCGGCGCCCTCGTGGTGCTGTGGCACGAGGACATGGAGGTCATCGCGGTGATCGTGTTCTGCGCAACCATCCTCTTTCCGCTCACGGAGATGGTAGCGCTGCTTTACGTCCTGCTGCCTGTGCGGCGCGGCTTCATTCCACCGGGCTTCGACTACGTGCTGCGCTGCATCCAGTTCGTGCGGCCCTGGGGCATGCTCGAGGTCTTCATGCTGGGCGTGCTCATCACCATCGTGAAAATGGTGAGCCTCGCGCGGGTGATTCCCGAAACTGCGCTCTTCGCCTTCGGCGCGCTCACGCTGATGTTCACCGTGGTCGTCACATTCGATGCGCGCACGCTCTGGGACATTGCCGACGGCCTGCGCGACGCCGCCCGCGCGGCCCGCGGGGGCAGTGCGGGTCCGGGCGGCCTCGCCGGCGACGCCGGCTCGGGCGGTCCGCACACGCCGCATTCGCCCGCCTCGCCGTCACCGGCATCGGCGCACCCGCTCTCCGAGCCCGAGATCCGCGAGCCCGGTACAGGCGCGCAAGACCCGGCGGCGCCGCGCGGCCGCCCGCTCCCCAAGGGGCCCCGATGAAATACCAGACCGCCAGCGACGCCGGCTACATCTCCTGCCACGCCTGCGGGCACGTGCAGGCGCATGTGCGCGCGCGTGGCCACGTGCGCTGCGCACGCTGCGGCTCGCCCATGCACGAGCGCAACCCGGACAGCATCATGCGTACGTGGGCGCTCCTGATTGCCGCGGCGCTGCTCTACATCCCCGCGAACCTGCTGCCCGTGATGCATACGACCTCGCTCGTCGGCGAAGAGGACGACACCATCATGAGCGGCGTGGTCTACTTCTGGACCTCGGGCGACTGGCCGCTTGCCGTGATCGTCTTTATCGCCAGTATTCTCGTGCCGATGCTCAAGCTATCGGTGCTCGCGCTGCTCGCGTTCACCTCGCAGCGCGGCTCGACCTGGCGGCCCGTGGAACGCACGAAGCTCTACCGGCTCGTGGAATTCATCGGGCGCTGGTCGATGCTCGACGTGTTCGTTGTCACGCTAACCGTGGCGCTGGTACGCTTCCAGTCCCTTGCGGTCATCACGGCGGGCCCCGGCGCGATCGCGTTCGGCTCGGTCGTGATCCTGACGATGATCGCCTCGATGCAGTTCGATCCGCGCTTGATCTGGGATCCGGTGGACGAAGACAAACACAAACCTGCGCAACACACACAGGATCAACCCCATGAATAGTCCGAAAGGACCGACCCCGCCCAATCTGCCGGAGCCGGAGATCGTCAAGCCGCGGCGCTGGCTGCCCTCGCTCGTCTGGATCGTGCCGATCGTCGCGGCGCTGATCGGCGTGGCGCTCGTCGTGAAGTCGGTCGCCACGCGCGGCCCGACCATCACGATCAGCTTCGTGAGCGCCGAAGGACTCGAGCCCGGCAAGACCAAGGTCAAGTACAAGGACGTGGACATCGGCTCGGTGCGCGCCATCAAGCTCTCGCCCAACCTTTCACATGTGATCGTTACGGTCGAGCTCACCAAGGACGCAGAACGCTTCGCCGTGAAGGACAGCCGCTTCTGGGTCGTGCGCCCGCGCGTGGGCGCTAGTGGCGTTTCGGGCCTCACCACGCTGCTGTCGGGCTCGTATATCGGCGCGGACGCGGGCCGCTCGCAGGAGTCGCAAAGCGACTTCGTCGGGCTGGAGGCGCCGCCTGCCGTGACCATCGACGAGAAGGGCCATCGCTATACCCTGCACAGTGCGACGCTCGGCTCGCTCGACATCGGCACGCCGATCTTCTACCGGCGCATCCAGGTCGGCCAGGTGACGGGCTATTCGCTCGACAAGGACGGCACCGGCGTGACGGTGCAGGTGTTCGTGAGCGCGCCCTTCGACCAGTACGTGGGCACCAACACGCGCTGGTGGCACGCGAGCGGCGTGAACGTGCAGCTCGATTCGAACGGCATCAAGGTCAACACGCAATCCCTCGCCACGATCGTGGTGGGCGGCCTCGCGTTCCAGGCTCCGCCCGGGCAGTCCATGGGCCCCCAGGCGCCCGACAGCGCCACCTTCGCGCTGGCCTCCGACGAGGCTGAGGCAATGCGCGAGCCGGACGGTGCGCCACAACGCGTGGTCATGTACTTCAACCAGTCGTTGCGCGGCCTTTCGGTGGGTGCGGCGGTCGATTTCCGCGGCATCGCGCTCGGCCAGGTCACCGACATCGGGATCGAATACGACCCGAAACAGCACAACTTCACGATGCCAGTGACGATCGACCTCTATCCGCTGCGCCTGTCGCGCCGCATCCGCGGCGAAGCGCCCGCGCCGCATACGCCGCAAAGCGAGGAGCTGATCAAGCGGCTCGTCGCGCGCGGCCTGCGCGGCCAGTTGCGCACCGGCAACCTGATCACGGGTCAGCTTTACATCGCGCTCGACATCTTCCCGAAGGCGGGCCCCGCGACGGTCGACTTCAACCACGACCCGCTCGAGCTGCCCACGGTGCCGAACTCGCTCGAAGAACTGCAGCTGCAGGTCGCGGACATTGCGAAGAAGCTCGATCAGATTCCGTTCGACAAGATCGGCAACAACCTGAACGACTCGCTCAAGAACGCCAACCAGCTGTTCGGCAAGGTGAACGACCAGATCCTGCCGCAGCTGCAAGGCACGCTCGACCAGGCGCAGAAGACCTTCAACGCCGCGCAGTCCACGCTGCAGCAGGATTCGCCGCTGCAGTCCGACGTGCACCAGGCGATGCAGGAACTCACGCGTACGCTGCAATCGCTCAACGCGCTCTCCGATTACCTGGAGCGCCATCCCGAATCGCTGCTGCGCGGCAAATCTGGAGACAAGCCATGACGTTCCGACGCGTCCCCGCCCTTGCCGCGCTCGGCGCGCTGGTCGTAGCCGCCGCGCTGGCGGGCTGCAGTTCGCCCGCCAGCCGGTTCTACACGCTCAGCCCGAGCGACGACACGGGTCGCACCGCCGCGGCCGCGCCGAGCGCGGGCAACGCCCAATGGCTGATCGAACTGGCGCCTGTCGACGTGCCGCCGCAGGTCGCAAAGGCACAGTTCGTCGTGCAAACCGACGCCAACCAGGTGCGCGTACTCGAGCAGGAGCGCTGGTCCTCGATGCCCGGCGACGAGATCCGCCGGGCGCTCTCCGGCGACCTCACGCAGCAGCTCGGCACCATCGACGTGTACGGCTCGCCGCACCCCGAGGGCGTGCCCGTCTATCGCGTGAGCGTGAACGTGCAGCGCTTCGAATCGTGGCCGGGCTCGCACGCGCTCATCGACGCCGTGTGGAGCGTGCGCGCGCTCGACTCGCAAACGGTCCTGACCTGCCGCAGCGTGCTCAACGAGAAGGTGGGCGACGGCTACGACGCGCTCGTCATCGGCCACCGGCAGGCGGTCGAGGCGCTCTCGCAGTCGATCGCGAGCGGCGTGCGCGCGCTCGCGGCCGCGCCGCGCGTGAGTGTGGCCTCGAATGGCACGAAGGCTGGTGTGCGTGCGAAGACGGCGGCGAGCATCGCGTGTCCGCAGATGGCGGCCGCCGGCGGCTGAGGGGGCGTTTTTTGCTGAGGCGGCGAACGCATGAAGTAGCGGAATTTGACTGACGATAATGCGCGATCGAAGCGACGACGGTAGGGTCGACCTATCGGCACCGGCAAGGTGAAACTGCTTCGGCGGCACATCGCGCGTGAACCACAGTTCACAGTCAGTCAACTATGGATTACACTTCTCCCTGTCTCACGATCCGGACGACCGAGGTATTCGACACATGGTTCGTCAACCTGAAGTCCACCCAGGAAGCCGACATCAGGGCTGCGCACAGCATGCTCGCGGAACTCGATACGGAGTAAGCACCCATGTCTGCGAAGACGATCAAGACCCGGCCCTGGGATTCTGCCGAACATCTCCAGACCGAAGACGACATCGCCGAATACTTCGAAGCCTGCCTGCGCGAAGGGGGTGACGATCCGGCGTTCATCGCCCATGCGCTGGGAGTGATCGCTCGTGCCCGCGGCATGGCGCAGGTGGCGCGCGATACGGGAATCAGCCGCGAGGGGCTCTACAAAGCGCTCTCCCGCGAAGGCAACCCAAGCTTCGCGACCATCCTGAAAGTCGTGAAAGCGCTCGGGCTCGAACTGCACGGCTCGAAGGCGTCCGCCTGACTCGCGCAACGCCCGCGCTGCCGACCCGGCGCGCCAAAAGGCAACCGTACCTGGCCGCTCCCGCAACCCGCGTACAATAGCGCCTTCCCCGCAGCGTCCCATCCTCCTTCATGTCTTTCGATTTCTTTGCCCCCTGCCCGCGCGGCCTCGAAGCCACGCTCGCCGCCGAACTGGCCGAAACCGCGCAACGGCGCCTGCCGCCCGGCGCACTTCAGGTCGGCGCCGAGGTGCCCGGCGGCGTGCATTTCCGCGGCAACTGGGCCGGCGGCATCGCCGCCAACCTCCATTCGCGCATTGCGAGCCGCGTGCTCCTGAAGATCGCCCAGCGCCCGTACCGCAGCGAACAGGACATCTATGCGCTCGCGCGCGAGCAGCAGTGGGAGAAGTGGTTCTCGGCGAACGAGACGATCCGCATCGACATCACCGCGATCAAGTCGCCGCTGCGCAGCCTCGAATTCGCCACGCTGCGCGTGAAGGACGCGATCTGCGACCGCATGCGCGACAAGGCCGGTGCGCGTCCGAGCGTCGATACCGCCTATCCCGATGTGCGCGTCTTCGCCTTCCTCACGGCGAACGAATGCACGCTCTATCTCGACACCTCGGGCGAGCCGCTCTTCAAGCGCGGCTGGCGTCTGGACAAGGGCGCCGCCCCGCTGCGCGAGAACCTCGCCGCGGGCATCCTGCGCCTCACGGGCTGGACGCCCGGCACGCCGCTCTATGACCCGATGTGCGGCAGCGGCACCTTCCTCGCGGAAGCCGCGCAAGTCGCGCTCGACATCGCGCCGGGACTCGATCGCCGCTTCGGCTTCGAGTCGCTCAAGCAGGCCGACATGGCCGCGTGGCGTCACCTCAAGAGCGAGGCGAACACGGCGCGCAATCTCGCCCAAGGCAAGACCAGCGATCTGCTGATCTACGGCAGCGACATCTCCGATGTCATGCTGGAAAAGGCGCGTGCGAACTTCAAGCGCGCGGGCTTTGGCAGCGTGACGCTCAAGCAGCTCGACGCGCGCAACATGACGCCTCCCTCGGCTGCGCCCGGCATTCTCGTGGCGAATCCGCCGTACGGCGAGCGTATCGAGGTGCGCGGGCGCAACGCGCGCGGCGAGGCGCGCCCGACGGCGCGCGAGCTGCGCGGCGACGATGACGAAGGCTTTCGCCGCGCCAAGGACGAGGCGCCCGACGCCGAATTCTTCCAGGCGCTCGGCGACGCGCTCAAGCAGCGCTTCACGGGCTGGCGCGCGTTCGTCCTCACGTCGGACCGCAAGCTGCCAGGCCAGCTGCGCCTGCGCGAAGCTGCCAAGACGCCGCTCTACAACGGCGCGCTCGAATGCCGCCTGTTCCGCTTCGACCTGATCGCGGGCAGCGTGCGCCAGCGTCCAGCGAACCCCGCCGCCAGCAGCGACGACGCCAGCTGACATTGGCAAACGCGCACGGCGGGTGGCCTTCCCACCCGCCGCCTCGACTCGCCCGTCACGGCACGTCAAACCTACTGACAACACGCTGTCAGCAGCCCCCTGGCACACTGCTTCTACGCCATCCGGCGAGGCTGCCGCCGCCCGGCTGCCGCCATTCAACGTCCGCCGTTGTCTTCGAGGAGCTGCACCGTGTCTACCGATCTGTCCCGTGTGATCTCGTGGTTCGAAATTCCCGCGCACGACCTGGAGCGTGCCGCCCGTTTTTACGAAACCGCCTTCGACACCGCGCTGCAGCGCGAGGTGGTCGGCGGCGTGCCGATGGCGCTGTTCGCTCACACCGATACGGAAACCGGCGGCTGCATCGTGTTCAATCCGCATGACGCCAAGCCCGACCCGAAGGGCGTGCTCGTGTATCTGAACGCGCAGCCATCGGTCACCGCCGTGCTCGACCGCGTGCAAAAAGCCGGCGGCAAGCAGCAAGGGCCAGCGGTGGAGTTGCCGAACAATTACGGCTATATCGGCTTCTTCATCGATACCGAAGGCAACCGCGTCGGTCTGCACGCGCCGAAGCTCGGCTAAGCCGCGGCCGGGCGCCACGCGCGCCCGGCGCTATCATCTGTGCTTATCCCAGTCACCGCGCCCGCCTTCGCGACTGCCCTGCCATGACCCGCCGTGCCGACCGCCTTTTTCGCATCGCCGAACTGCTGCGCGGCCGGCGTCTCACCACGGCGCAGCAGCTCGCAGAATGGCTCGAAGTTTCGCCGCGCACGGTTTATCGCGACGTGCGCGACCTGCAGCTCTCGGGCGTGCCGATCGAGGGCGAGGCGGGCATTGGCTACCGGCTCGCGCGCACCGCGAGCCTGCCGCCGCTCACCTTCACCGCCGACGAACTCACCGCGCTCGCGGTAGGCGCTCGCATGGCCGAATCGTGGGGCGGCGCGGCGCTCGCGAGCGGCGCACGCGGTGCGCTGGCGAAGATCGCCGCCGCGATGCCCGCGGAAAAGCGCGCCGTGCTGGAACGGCTTGCCGTGTTCGCGCCCGCGTATCACATGGATCACGCGTTTTCGGACAAGCTCGACGCGCTGCATCGCGCCGTCGACACGCGGCTCGTCGTGCGCTTCGCGTACTGCGACCGCATCGGCGCGCATACGCAGCGGCGCATCTGGCCGCTCGGGCTCGTGTACTGGGGCGCGCAATGGACCGTGGGCGCCTGGTGCGAAATGCGAGAGGACTTCCGCAATTTCAACATCGCGCGCATGGAGAACGTGGAAGTGCTCGAGCAGTTTCCCGATGTGAGCGGGCGGCGCCTCGCCGACTATCTGCGCCGCGTGAATGCGCCTTCGCTCTGAGCGCTCAGCACAGCCGCAAATGAAAAAGGCGCACATCGCTGCGCGCCTTTCGCGTGGGTCTGATGCGAGCCGCGCTTACTCCACCGCCTTCACCATCTCCTCGATCACCTTCTTCGCGTCGCCGAACACCATCATGGTTTTATCCATGTAAAAGAGTTCGTTGTCGAGGCCCGCGTAGCCGGCCGCCATCGAGCGCTTGTTCACGATGATCGTGCGCGCCTTGTACGCCTCGATGATCGGCATGCCCGCGATCGGCGACTTCGGATCGTTCTTCGCCGCCGGGTTCACCACGTCGTTCGCCCCGAGCACCAGCACGACATCGGTCTGGCCGAACTCGTTGTTGATGTCCTCCATTTCGAACACCATGTCGTACGGCACCTCGGCTTCCGCGAGCAGCACGTTCATGTGGCCCGGCATGCGGCCCGCCACCGGGTGAATCGCGTAACGCACGTCCACGCCCTTCTCCACGAGCTTGTCCGTGAGTTCTTTCAGCGCATGCTGCGCGCGTGCCACCGCAAGGCCATAACCGGGGACGATCACCACGCTCTCTGCGTTGCCGAGCATGAACGCGGCGTCGTCAGCCGAACCCGACTTCACCGGACGCTGCTCCTGCGCGCCGCCTGCCGCCGCCGCACCCGCCTCGCCGCCGAAGCCGCCCAGCAGCACGTTGAAGAACGAGCGGTTCATCGCGTGGCACATGATGTACGAGAGGATCGCGCCGGAAGAACCCACCAGCGACCCCGCGATGATCAGCATGGCGTTGTTCAGCGAAAAGCCGATGCCCGCCGCCGCCCAGCCCGAGTACGAGTTCAGCATCGACACGACCACGGGCATGTCCGCGCCGCCGATCGGGATGATGATGAGCACGCCCAGCGCGAACGCGATCAGCGTCATGATGATGAACGGCAGCCACGACTGCGTGAGGAAGAACAGGACGCCGAAGCCGATCATGCCGAGCGCGAGCATCAGGTTGATCAGATGCTGGCCCGGATAGACCACCGGCGCGCCCTGGAACAGGCGGAACTTGTACTTGCCCGAGAGCTTGCCGAAGGCGATCACGGAACCTGAGAAGGTGATTGCACCGACGAACGTACCGATAAAGAGTTCGATACGGTTGCCGTACGGCAGGAAGCCCGGATACGGCGCGTCTTCTGCCACCAGTCCGAACGCGGCCGGTTCGGAGACCACCGCATACGCGATGCACACCGCCGCCAGACCGATCAGCGAGTGCATGGCCGCGACGAGTTCGGGCATCTTCGTCATCTCGACGCGCGCGGCGACATACGCTCCGAGGCCGCCGCCCACCACGAGCGCCGCGAACAACAGCGCAAGCCCCAGGCCGAGGTTCGAGCCGAACTGTGCGGACTCCTTCACGATCAGCGCAAGGGTCGTGAGAATGGCGATGGCCATACCGACCATGCCGAATACGTTGCCGGCGCGCGCGCTCTTCGGATTCGACAGCCCCTTGAGCGCCTGGATGAAGCAGACCGACGCCACCAGATAAAGCAGCGTAACGACGTTCATGCTCACGAAGTTCAGCCCCATCATGCGCCCTCCTTGCTGCCAGGGGCGGAGAGCTTTTTCGGCTCCTTCTTGCGGAACATTTCCAGCATTCGCCGTGTGACGAGGAACCCGCCGAACACGTTCACGGCCGCGAGCAGCACGGCGAAGGTGCCAAAGAACTTGCCCGGTCCGCCCACGGTCAGGCCCGTGGCGAGCATCGCGCCGACGATCACGATTGCGGAAATCGCGTTGGTCACGGCCATGAGCGGCGTATGCAGCGCGGGCGTGACGTTCCAGACCACGTGATAGCCCACGTACACGGCCAGCACGAAGATGATCAGATTGATGACGGTATGGTTGATGACTTCCATTCTTGTTCTCCTCCTCGTCATGCCTTGCGCGTGACCTGGCCGTCGCGGGCCAGCAGCGTGGCCGCGACGATGTCGTCCGCGAGATCGATGTTGAGCGTGGCTTCCTTCGTGACGATGAGCTTCAGGAAGTCGAGCAGGTTGCGTGCGTAGAGCGCGGAGGCGTCGGCGGCGACCATCGAGGCGAGGTTCGTGTAGCCGCAGATCTGCACGCCGTGGTGCGTCACCACCTTGTCGGCCTCCGTGAGCGGGCAGTTGCCGCCGCGTCGGCCGCTTGCCTCGTCCGCAACGGGACCGCGTCCTGCCGCGAGGTCGATCACCACCGACCCCGGCTTCATCGCCTGCACGGTTTCCGAAGGCAGCAGCGTCGGCGCGTCGCGGCCCGGAATCAGCGCGGTCGAGATGATGATGTCCGCCTGCTTCGCGCGCTCGTGCACCAGCGCCGACTGGCGCGTGAGCCACGACGGTGGCATCGGCCGGGCATAGCCGCCCACGCCGACGGCCGCTTCGCGCTCCTCATCGGTTTCGTAGGGCACGTCGAGGAATTTGCCGCCGAGCGACTCGATCTGCTCCTTGACGGCCGGGCGCACGTCCGAAGCCTCGATCACCGCGCCCAGGCGCCGCGCCGTGGCGATGGCCTGCAGGCCCGCCACGCCCGCGCCGAGAATCAGTACGCGCGCGGCTTTCACGGTGCCGGCGGCGGTCATCAGCATCGGCATGAAGCGCGGATAGAGGTTCGAGGCCACGAGCACCGCCTTGTACCCGGCGATGTTGGCCTGCGACGACAGCACGTCGAGGCTTTGCGCGCGCGTGGTGCGCGGCGCGGCTTCGAGCGCGAAGGCCGTCACGCCAGCCTCGGCGAGTTTCGCGGCGTTCTCCGCATTAAAGGGATCGAGCATGCCGACCAGCACCGCGCCGCGCTTCATGAACGGCAATTCGCTGACGGTGGGCGACTGGACCTTGAGCACGAGATCCGCGCCAAAGGCCGTTGCCGCATCGGCAACCTGCGCGCCCACGGCCGTGTAGGCCTCGTCGGGATAGCTCGCGCCAGTGCCGGCGCCGGCCTGGATCGTAACCGTGTGGCCCTGGGCGACGTATTTCTTGACTGTCTCCGGCGTCGCGGCCACGCGGGTTTCGTTCGCCCGCGTCTCTGCGGGCACTCCGATATGCATCGTTGTTTCCTCCTCGACCTTCTTGTTCTAGCTGTTCTGGCTCGAATCGAGCGAAGGGAGGCCGACAAACGGCGTTCAAGCGCCGGCATCCATTGCAACGGCAAACGACGGCACCACTTTAACCGAAAGCAGCGACGCCTTTGTAGCGGGAATTGCCCGTTTTTGTGCGATGCACACAACACGCCGTGTCGTCCGACCGGACGGTCGGCAGTGCCAGCCGAGCCGGGCAAGCGCCCTCTGGGGCCCGATCCGGCCCCGGGCAGCGTTCGCGCCGTCCCGGTAAAATACGGGCCCATGAATGAGGAAACCTGGGCACCCCACGTCACCGTGGCCGCGATCGTCGAGCGCGACGGGCGCTTTCTACTCGTCGAAGAGCACACGCCATCTGGACTGCGCCTGAACCAGCCCGCCGGCCATCTGGAAGCGGGCGAAACGCTGCACGAGGCCGTAGTGCGCGAAACGCTCGAGGAAACCGCACATGCGTTCACGCCCGAAGCGCTGGTCGGCGTGTACATGACGCACTTCGGCAAACCCGGCGAGAGCGGCGCGACGTACGTGCGCTTCACGTACTGCGGCAGAGTCGCAGCCGAGGCGGAAGACCGCGCGCTCGATCCGGATATCGTCCGCACGGTGTGGATGAGCGTGGACGAGATGCGCGCCGCGAGCGAGCGCCATCGCACGCCGCTCGTGATGCGCTGTGTCGACGATTACCTCGCCGGCAAGCGCGTGCCGCTGGATTTCATCCAGACGCACGCGACGGCACCGAAGGCAGCACCCAGGATGAACTAAGGCAGCAACGAAATGAGCAAACGTAAGGTCGTAGTAGGCATGTCGGGCGGCGTCGATTCGTCGGTTACCGCATGGCTGCTCAAGGAGCAGGGATTCGACGTCGTCGGTCTCTTCATGAAGAACTGGGAAGACGACGACGACGGCGAGTACTGCTCGACGCGTCAGGACTGGATCGACGTGGTGTCGGTCGCGGACCTGATCGGCATCGACGTCGAGGCCGTGAACTTCGCCGCCGAATACAAGGACCGCGTGTTCGCGGAGTTCCTGCGCGAGTATTCCGCGGGGCGCACGCCGAACCCGGACGTGCTGTGCAACGCCGAGATCAAGTTCAAGGCCTTTCTCGACCACGCCATGTCGCTCGGCGCGGAAACGATCGCCACGGGCCACTACGCCCGCGTGCGCCAGAACGAGAGCAACGGACGCTTCGAACTGCTGAAGGCGCTCGACCACACGAAAGATCAGTCGTACTTCCTGCATCGACTGAACCAGGCGCAGCTTTCGAAGACGATGTTCCCGCTCGGCGAGATCCCCAAGACGAAGGTGCGCGAGATCGCCGAAAAGATCGGCCTGCCGAACGCGAAAAAGAAGGATTCCACAGGAATCTGCTTCATCGGCGAGCGGCCGTTCCGCGACTTCCTCAACCGCTATCTGCCGACCCAACCCGGCCCGATGACGACGCCCGACGGCAAGGTGGTAGGCGAGCATATCGGCCTCGCGTTCTACACGTTCGGGCAACGCAAGGGCATTGGCCTTGGCGGCAGCAAGGACGGCAGCGGCGATCCGTGGTTCGTGGCGGGCAAGGACATGGCCTCGAACACGCTCTACGTCGTGCAGGGCCACGATCATCCGTGGCTGCTCGCGCACGAGCTGCGCGCAGGCAACGTGAGCTGGGTGGCGGGCGAGCCGCCGGCGCAGGACCATGCATGCGGCGCGAAAACGCGCTATCGCCAGGCCGATGCGCCCTGCTCGTTCCATACCGCAGACGAATTCGGCGCGGGCCAGTTCACGCTGCGTTTTCCCGACGCGCAATGGGCCGTGACGCCCGGCCAGTCGGCGGTGCTCTACGACGGCGACGTTTGCCTGGGTGGCGGCATCATCGAGGCGGTAACGACGCTCGCGCCGCACGTGCCCGCCGTGCTGCCGCCCGAAGCGCCGAAGAAAAGGAAGCGCGTCCCGCGCAAGAAGCCTGCTGCGGCGACGGCCGCGTGACGCAAGCTGCGTCAGGCAAAACGTAAGAGAACACCGCGCGGCGCCCTGGGCGCCGCGTTTTTTATCCGACTTTTGAAGCCTCCCACAGGCCGCTCGAACGACACTGCCCGCTTGCCTGCCAGTTTCACGAACTTGCGGCATCATTCCCGCAAGCCGCGCCCAGCAATCGCGCGGCTCACGCGCGCCGCCCCTTCACAAGAGGAGAGCGGGCGCGCGCATTACATCAAGTTCGAGGAGTTCCCCCCAATGTTTTCCCGACGTTATCTCGCCATGTGGGGCGCGGTGCTGCTGCTCGCGGCCTGTGCCGCCGCTGCCGCGCTCCATCGCCTGTCGTGGTACTGCATGATCGTGCCCGCGCTGCTCGTCGCGCTCGGCCTCTACGACATGTTCCAGGAGCGCCACGCGATCCTGCGCAACTACCCGATCTGGGGTCATCTGCGCTTCCTGTTCGAGTTCGTGCGGCCCGAGATCCGCCAGTACTTCGTCGAGGACGACACCGACGAAAAGCCGTTCTCGCTCGCCCAGCGCAGCCTCGTCTACCAACGCGCGAAGAACGCTGTGGACAGCCGCCCGTACGGCACCGAACTCGACGTGAAGGCCGTGGGCCACGAGTGGATCAGCCATTCGCTCGCGCCGACGAAGCTCGCAGGCAGCGACTTCCGCGTGCTCGTGGGCACCAACCGCGCGCAACCGTACTCGATGTCGATCTTCAACATCTCGGCGATGAGCTTCGGCGCGCTGTCCGCGAATGCCATCCGCGCGCTCAATATGGGCGCGAAGAAAGGCGGCTTCGCGCACGACACCGGCGAAGGCTCGATGTCGAAATATCACCGCGAAAATGGCGGCGACATCATCTGGGAGATCGCCTCGGGCTACTTCGGCTGCCGCAACGACGACGGCACCTTCAGCGCCGATAAATTCCAGCGCCTCGCGAACGAGCCGCAGGTGAAAATGATCGAGGTGAAGCTCTCGCAAGGCGCGAAGCCTGGCCACGGCGGCATGCTGCTCGCGGCCAAGGTCACGCCCGAGATCGCCGAAACGCGCGGCATTCCCATCGGCAAGGATTGCGTCTCGCCTGCGCGCCACTCGGAGTTCTCCACGCCGCGCGGCCTGCTCGAATTCATCGAGCGCCTGCGCAAGCTCTCGGGCGGCAAACCCACGGGCTTCAAGCTGTGCATCGGCCATCCGTGGGAGTTTTTCGGCATCGCCAAGGCGATGCTGGAAACCGGCATCCTGCCCGACTTCATCGTCGTGGACGGCGCGGAAGGCGGCACGGGCGCAGCGCCGCTCGAGTTCACCGATCACATCGGCACGCCCCTGCAGGAAGGGCTGCTTCTCGTGCACAACACGCTCGTGGGCATCGGCCTGCGCGACAAGATCAGGATCGGTGCGAGCGGCAAGATCATCACGGCGTTCGATATCGCGCGCACGCTCGCAATCGGCGCGGACTGGGTGAACTCGGCGCGCGGCTTCATGTTCGCCGTCGGCTGCATCCAGGCGCAGAAGTGCCACTCGGACCGCTGCCCCACCGGCGTCGCCACGCAAGACCCCGTGCGCCAGCGCGCGCTGGACGTGCCGGACAAGGGCGAGCGCGTCTTCAACTTCCACCACAACACGCTGCACGCGCTGCAGGAGCTGATTCAGGCCGCGGGTCTCGCGAGCCCATCGGATCTGCGCGCGCATCACATCGTGCGGCGCGTGTCGTCGTATGAAGTAAAGCTGATGTCGGAACTGCTCAAGTACCTGAAGCCCGGCGATCTGCTCGAAGGCCGCTATCGCTATCAGCTGTACGAGAAGTGGTGGCCGGTTGCACGCAGCGATTCGTTCGCGCCGGCCGAGGAAAAGATCGTCTGAGGAAGGCGATCCGCGGCTTGAACGAAAACGCCCGACGGCACACCATGCCGTCGGGCGTTTTGTTTAAGTCACCCAGCAGATCAGCTGGACGTCAGCCTTGCGGCACCGTGTCGACGAACGATTGACGCTGCGAAAGCTTCTCGAAGTGGCGCGCGAGATTCGGATGCGCCTCGCGCCAGTTCAGCTCCGGCATGCGGAAGTCGAGATAGCCGAGTGCGCAGCCCACGGCAATATCCGCGATCGTGTAGCGGTTGCCCGCGCACCACGGGTTGCCGTCGAGCCCCTTGGCCATCGCGGCGAGGCTCTCGTGGATCTTGCGCTCCTGGCGCTTCACCCACGCCTCGTTGCGCTGTTCCGGCGTGCGTTGCGTGCCTTCGAGGCGGATCAGCACGGTGGCGTCGAGCATGCCATCGGCGAGCGCCTCCCAGCAACGCACTTCAATGCGCTCACGTCCTGCGGGCGGGATGAGCTTGGCCACGGGCGAGAGCATGTCGACGTACTCGCAGATCACGCGCGAGTCGAACACGGCCTCGCCGTCATCCATCACGAGACACGGAACCTTGCCGAGCGGGTTGAAATCGTGAATCGCCGTTTCCTCGCCCCACACGTTTTCGAGCACCAGCTTGTAGTCGATTTTCTTTTCGGCGAGCGTGATCCGCGCCTTGCGGACATACGGGCTGCCGAGCGAACCGATAAGTTTCATACCACCTGCCTTTTCTGGAATCCGGCCGAAGTATACGTTGGATTGGTAATTTTCTGACGCGCCGTCTGTTGCAGTGCAGGATTTTTCCTACAAATGATGTCAGCAAGAGACAACACCCGGCCATAGCGGCGCGCGGGTGGGGTCACCGCGAGCCAGCGCGCGCCTTTGTAGCCAGCGCTACAATCTCACGATGGACTCGACCCTCAAGCAAAGCGCCCCGGCCGCCTCGAGCGAAGCCCAACCTGCGGCCAGCGTGGCCGACGCAGCCGACATGCAGCGCGGCCCCGACGGCGGCGCGGCGCTCTATCGCGCGCGCCGCGAACGTGTGCTTGCAGCGCTGCGTGCGCAGGGCGGCGGTGTCGCGCTCGTGCCGACCGCGCCCGAAGCGCTGCGCAACCGCGACGCGGACTATCCGTATCGGCACGACAGCTACTTCTACTACCTCACCGGCTTCACCGAGCCCGAGGCGCTGCTCGTGCTCGACGCGAACGCGGGCGAGAACCAGCCCGCCGCCATTCTGTTCTGCCGCGCGAAGAACGTTGAGCGCGAAACGTGGGAAGGCTTTCGCTTCGGTCCGGACGCCGCGCGCGAAGCGTTTGGCTTCGACGCTGCGTTCCCTGCCGACGAACTCGATGCGCGCATCCCGCAGTTCATCGCCAACCGTCCGGCGCTGCACTACGCGCTCGCGGCCTCCGATCGCTTCGACGCGCAGGTGAAGCGCTGGATCGACGCGGTGCGCGCGCAGGGGCGCAGCGGCGTCACGGCGCCGGCCGCCGCGTACGACCTGCTGCCGCTGCTCGACGACATGCGCGTGATCAAGGATGCGCACGAACTCGACACGATGCGCCGCGCCGCAAAAATTTCGGCGCTCGCGCACGTTCGCGCGATGCAGACATGCCGGCCCGGCATGCGCGAGTACGAGATCGAGGCGGAGTTGCTCTACACGTTCCGCAAGCACGGCGCGCAGGCGCCCGCCTACGGCTCGATCGTCGCGGCAGGCGCGAACGCGTGCGTGCTGCACTACCCAGCGGGCAACGCGGTGGCGCGCGAAGGCGACCTCGTGCTGATCGACGCCGCGTGCGAGTTGAACGGCTATGCCTCGGACATCACCCGCACCTTCCCCGCGAGCGGCCGCTTCACGAGCGCGCAACGCGAGCTGTACGACATCGTCCTCGCCGCGCAGCAGGCCGCGATCGACGCCACGCGCGCCGGCGTGAATTTCGAGGCGCCGCATGATGCCGCGGTGCGCGTACTCGCGCAGGGGTTGCTCGATACCGGCATCATCGACCGGCAGCGTTTTGCGAGCGTCGACGACGTGATTACCGAGCGCGCCTACGCGCGCTTCTATATGCATCGCACCGGGCACTGGCTCGGCATGGATGTGCACGACGCGGGCGACTACAGGGAACGCGGTGAACGCGGCGTTGCGGCAAGCACCGAAAAGCCCGACGCCCCGCCGCCGTGGCGCACGCTGCGCGCCGGCATGACGCTCACGATCGAGCCGGGTCTCTACATCCGCGCGGCCGAGGACGTGCCCGAGCGCTACTGGGATATCGGCATCCGCATCGAGGACGACGCCATCGTCACCGAAACGGGCTGCGAGCTGATCACGCGCGGCGTGCCCGTTGCCGCCGATGAAATCGAAGCGCTCATGCAGGGCGCGCAACGCGGCGCCTGACGCAGACGGAAACGCAGACGCGAAGATTCCACACGAAGCGAAGCAAACGACATGAACGCAGTTTCCGGCAGCGCGAACGACACTCCCACCGGCGCGAACGCGCCCGCTCAATTCGACCACGATGTGACGATCGTCGGCGCGGGGCCGGTAGGTCTCGCGCTCGCAGGTTGGCTCGCGCGGCGCAGCGCCACGCAAGGGCTCTCGATTGCGCTGATCGACGCGCGCGAACCCGAGGACAGCGCCGGCGATCCGCGCGCCATCGCCGTTTCGCAGGGCAGCCGCACGCTGCTCGAAGCGCTCGCGTGGCCGCACGACGCGACGCCCATCGAGCGCATCCATGTTTCGCAGCGCGGCCATTTCGGGCGCACGCTGATCGACCGCCACGATTACGACTTGCCCGCGCTCGGCTACGTGGCGCGCTACGGCGCGATCGTTCAGGCGCTTGCGCAGGCCGTGCGCGGCACGCGGGTGCACTGGCTGCATCACACGCAGGCGCACGATCCCGTCGTGGAGAACGACGGCGTGACGCTGCCGGTCGTGAGCGCGGGCGTCGAGCGCCATCTGCGCACGCGCATCCTCGTGAACGCCGAGGGCGGCCTGTATCGCACGCCGCCGCCACGCCACGCGCAAGACGATGCAGAAGAGGCCGACGAAGCCGATGCCAAGGCCGCACTGCCGGCCGCCGAAACCAAACGCACGCGCGACTACGGGCAAACGGCGCTGGTCGGCGTGGTGACGCTAGCTGCCCCGCAACCGCACGTCGCGTGGGAGCGCTTCACGAGCGAAGGCCCGATCGCGCTCCTGCCGATGGGCGGCGTGCGCGGCGCGGATTACGCGCTGGTGTGGTGCTGCTCCCCGGCGCAGGCCGAGCGCCGCGCGCAGCTTTCGGACGCCGATTTCCTCGCCGAACTCGGCGTGGCGTTCGGGGCGCGCATGGGCCGCTTCACGCATGTTCACGGCCGCGCGGCCTTTGCGCTCGGCCTGAACGCGCTCGACGCCCTCGTTTGCGGCCACGGCCGCATCGCGGCGGTCGGCAATGCGGCCCAAACACTGCATCCCGTGGCGGGCCAGGGTCTCAATCTCGGTCTGCGCGACGCCCACGCGCTCGCCGATTCGCTCGCGCAGCACGGTGCCACGCCGCGCGCACTCGCCGAGTTCGCCGGCCGTCGCGCGTTCGACCGCCGCATGACGATCGGCGCGACGGATACGCTCGCCCGCTTGTTCACCGTCGATTTCGGCCCACTCGCCACGCTGCGCGGGCTCGCGCTCACGGCGCTCGAATTCGCACCGCCCGTGAAGACGGCGCTCGCGCGGCAGATGATGTTCGGGCAGCGGAGTTGAGGCGAACTAAGGGTCGCATCGCTTTTCTTTGAGCGCGGCAACGCCGCTCCGGGACAAGACCAGGGTCCGCGCAGCGCGACCTCGCATCCCGCTTACGCTAAAATGTGCGTTTCCCCTTTTTCAAGTTCACGCCGATCGCCGCGCCGGCCGGATTGCCATCCGGGTCGCGGTACCGGCCTCGCCCGCGCGTCATGTTCACTATCGGCCGTCACACCTTGCGTAACAACCTGTTCGTCGCCCCCATGGCGGGTGTCACGGACAGGCCGTTCCGCCAGCTGTGCAAGCGCCTCGGCGCGGGCTATGCGGTCTCCGAAATGGTCGCGTCCAACGCGCAGCTCTGGAAGAGCGAAAAGACCATGCGCCGCGCCAATCACGCGGGCGAAGTGGAACCGATCTCGGTGCAGATCGCCGGGGCCGATCCGGAAATGATGGCCGAAGCCGCGCGCTACAACGTCGCGAACGGCGCGCAGATCATCGACATCAACATGGGCTGCCCGGCCAAGAAGGTCTGCAACGTCGCGGCCGGCTCGGCGCTCTTGCAGAACGAGCCGCTCGTCGCGCGCATCGTCAAGGCCGTGGTCGACGCCGTGGGCGTGGGCCCCGACGCCGTGCCCGTCACGCTCAAGATCCGCACGGGCTGGGACCGCGACAACCGCAACGCACTTACCATCGCGCGCATTGCCGAAGAAAGCGGCATTGCCATGCTCACCGTGCACGGCCGCACGCGCGCCGATCTCTATCACGGTGAAGCGGAGTACGAAACGATTGCCGCGGTGAAGGCCGCCGCGCGCATTCCGGTGGTCGCGAACGGCGACATTACGTCGCCGCAAAAGGCGCGCGAGGTCCTCGCACTCACGGGCGCCGACGCCATCATGATCGGCCGCGCGGCGCAGGGGCGCCCGTGGCTGTTCCGCGAAATCGAGCATTTCCTGGCGACGGGCGAGCAGCTGCCGGCCCCGCGCGTAGACGAAATCCAGTCGATCATGAACGAGCATCTGGAGGACCACTACGCTTTTTACGGTGAATTTACGGGCGTGCGTACTGCGCGCAAGCATATCGGCTGGTACACTCGCGGCCTTTGCGGCGCCAATACGTTCCGGCACCGCATGAATACGCTGGACACCACGCGCGAGCAGCTCGTCGCCGTCAATCAGTTCTTCGACGAACAGAAGGCGCGCTCTGAGCGCCTCGTCTACGTCGACGACGAGAACAACGACAGCGACGGCAGCGACGAATCAACCGATCGACTGGCAGCATGAGCAAGCACAACATCGAACAATCCGTCCGCGAGAGCCTTGGCATCTACTTCCAGGACCTCGACGGCAGCAATCCGCACGACGTCTACGAAATGGTGATGGCGTGCGTCGAAAAACCGATGCTCGAGGTGGTGCTCGAGCAGGCAGGCGGCAATCAGTCGCTCGCCGCCGAGTATCTCGGCATCAACCGCAACACGCTGCGCAAGAAGCTCCAGCAGCACGGCCTGCTGTAACGCCGCTGCGTTTTTCTGGACCTTCGGCGCAGCCCCCTCGATCTCTCGGCAATCTACCTCGTTACCCATCATGATCAGGCAAGCGCTCATCTCCGTTTCCGATAAGGCCGGCATCGTCGACTTCGCGAAGTCGCTGTCGGACCTCGGCGTCAAGATCCTCTCGACCGGCGGCACCGCGAAACTGCTCGCGGACGCGGGCCTTTCCGTCACCGAAGTGGCCGACTACACCGGCTTCCCGGAAATGCTCGATGGGCGCGTGAAAACGCTGCACCCGAAGGTGCACGGCGGCATCCTCGCGCGCCGCGACCTGCCCGAGCACATGGCCGCGCTCGAAAAGCACGACATCCCGACGATCGACCTGCTCGTCGTGAACCTCTACCCGTTCGTCCAGACGATCTCGAAGGAAGAGTGCTCGCTCGAAGACGCAATCGAGAACATCGATATCGGCGGCCCGACCATGCTGCGCTCGGCGGCGAAGAACCATCGCGACGTGACCGTGGTGGTCGACCCGGCCGACTACGCGAAAGTGCTGGAAGAAATGCGCGCGAACGGCAACAGCGTGAGCTATGCCACGAACTTCCGCCTCGCGACCAAGGTGTTCTCGCACACGGCGCAATACGACGGCGCGATCACGAATTACCTCACGAGCCTCACCGAAGCGCTCGAGCACAAGTCGCGCAACACCTACCCGGCCGTGCTGAACCTCGCGTTCGACAAGGTCCAGGACCTGCGCTACGGCGAAAACCCGCACCAGAGCGCCGCGTTCTACCGCGACCTCACGACGCCCGCCGGCGCGCTCGCGAACTACACGCAACTGCAGGGCAAGGAACTGTCGTACAACAACATCGCCGACTCGGACGCGGCATGGGAATGCGTGAAGACGTTCGACGCCCCGGCGTGCGTGATCATCAAGCACGCGAATCCGTGCGGCGTGGCGATCGGCGCGAACGCGCTCGAAGCCTACTCGAAGGCGTTCCAGACCGACCCGACCTCGGCGTTCGGCGGCATCATCGCGTTCAACCGCGAAGTGGACGAAGCTGCGGCGCAGGCTGTCGCCAAGCAGTTCGTCGAAGTGCTGATCGCGCCGTCGTTCTCGGAAGCCGCGAAGGCCGTGTTCGCCGCGAAGCAGAACGTGCGTCTGCTCGAGATCGCGTTGGGCGACGGCCATAACGCATTCGATCTGAAGCGCGTGGGCGGCGGCCTGCTCGTGCAATCGCTCGACGCGAAGAACGTGCAGCCGCACGAACTGCGCGTGGTGACGAAGCGCCACCCGACGCCGAAGGAAATGGACGACCTGCTGTTCGCATGGCGCGTCGCGAAGTTCGTGAAGTCGAACGCCATCGTGTTCTGCGCGAACGGCATGACGATGGGCGTCGGCGCGGGCCAGATGAGCCGCGTGGACTCGGCGCGCATCGCCAGCATCAAGGCCGAAAACGCGGGCCTCAAGCTCGCGGGCACGGCAGTCGCCTCGGACGCGTTCTTCCCGTTCCGCGACGGCCTCGACGTGGTGGTGAACGCGGGCGCGACCTGCGTGATCCAGCCGGGCGGCTCGATGCGCGACGACGAAGTGATCGCCGCCGCCGACGAGCACAACATCGCGATGGTGATGACGGGCATCCGCCACTTCCGTCACTGATCTTCGCCGCACTGGTTGCGTGCGACGCGTGAGCTCGCGTCGCTTGTGCAAAGCCCGCCGGACTTGCGTCTCGCGGGCTTTTTCTTTGCGCGGCGCGCCTCGTTCGCCCGCGCCTTCAAGGCTCGCGGCATCTGTGCCGTTCGTTGTACCATCGCAGGCACATCCGTCTTTCCCGCATTTCATGAGAATTCTCGGCATCGACCCCGGCTTGCGCGTCACCGGCTTCGGCGTGATCGAACGTCACGGCCATCAGCTCACGTACGTCGCAAGCGGCGTCATCCGCACCGCCGATGCCGATCTGCCCACGCGCCTCGGCACCATCTTCGAGGGCGTTTCCACGCTGATCCGCCAGCACGCGCCCGACCAGGCCGCAATCGAAAAGGTCTTCGTCAACGTCAATCCGCAGTCGACCCTGCTGCTTGGGCAAGCGCGCGGCGCGGCCATCTGCGGGCTGGTGTCGGGCGGCGTACCGGTGGCCGAGTACACCGCGCTGCAGCTCAAGCAGGCCGTGGTGGGCTACGGACGCGCGACCAAGGAACAGATGCAGCAGATGGTCGTGCGCCTGCTCGCCCTCACCGGCACGCCCGGCACCGACGCCGCCGACGCGCTCGGCATGGCGATCTGCCACGCGCACGGCGGCGACGCCCTCGCCACGCTCGGCGGGCTCGCGCCTGCGCTCGCGAAGAAGGGCATGCGGGTACGCCGCGGACGGTTGATCGGCTGAATACGTGGCCGATGCGCCTGGCCGGGCGGCGAACGTTCGGGCCGCGCGCTCCGGACTGCCCTGCCCTCCGCTACACTCTTGAGCTTTCCCTCATCACAGAACCCGCCATGATCGGTCGCATTGCCGGCGTATTGCTGGAAAAGAACCCGCCGCACCTGCTCATCGACTGCAACGGCGTCGGCTACGAAGTCGACGTGCCGATGAGCACGTTCTACAACCTGCCCGGCACCGGCGAGAAAATCGTGTTGCTCACGCAGATGATCGTGCGCGAAGACGCGCATCTGCTCTTCGGCTTCGGCTCGCATGAGGAGCGCTCGACGTTTCGCGAGCTGCTCAAGATCAGCGGCATCGGCGCACGCATGGCGCTCGCCGTGCTTTCCGGCATGAGCGTGAATGACCTCGCGCAAGCGGTCACGCAGCAGGACGCGGCGCGTCTCACGCGCGTGCCCGGCATCGGCAAGAAAACGGCCGAGCGCCTGCTGCTCGAACTCAAGGGCAAGCTCGGCGCGGACCTCGGCGCGATGGCCGCCGCCGCTTCGCCTTCCGACCACGCGAACGACATCCTCAACGCGCTGCTTGCGCTCGGCTATTCGGAGAAGGAAGGGCTGGCCGCGATCAAGAACGTGCCCGCCGGCACCGGCGTTTCGGAAGGCATCAAGCTCGCGCTCAAGGCGCTCTCCAAGGCCTGATCGCCCTCGCGCACGCTCGAGGCTGGCTGTTAGTTGCGGTGCCATCGTGATGCCCGGGGCGGCCCCGCCGCCGCAGAGTCTGCGCGGTACAATCGCTGCATGATCGAAACCGACAAACTCGCCGCCAACCACGCCGGCGCCGACCGCGTGATCGCCGCCACGCCCGCCTCGACTCACGAGGAAGCGTTCGAACGCGCGTTGCGCCCGCGCCAGCTCGACGAATATGTCGGCCAGGAAAAGGTGCGCGGCCAGCTCGAGATCTTCATCGAGGCTGCGAAGCGCCGGTCCGAACCGCTCGACCACGTGCTGTTGTTCGGCCCGCCGGGCCTCGGCAAGACCACGCTCGCGCATATCATCGCGCGCGAAATGGGGGTCAATCTGCGGCAGACGTCGGGCCCCGTGCTGGAGCGCGCGGGCGATCTCGCGGCCCTGCTCACCAACCTCGAAGCCAACGACGTGCTCTTCATCGACGAAATTCACCGGCTCTCGCCGGTCGTCGAGGAAATCCTGTATCCGGCGCTCGAGGACTACCAGATCGACATCATGATCGGCGAAGGACCGGCCGCGCGCAGCGTGAAGCTCGACCTCCAGCCGTTCACGCTGGTGGGCGCGACCACGCGCGCGGGGATGCTCACGAACCCGCTGCGCGACCGCTTCGGCATCGTCTCGCGCCTCGAGTTCTACAACGCCAGCGAGCTTTCGCGCATCGTGCAGCGCTCGGCTTCGCTGCTCGGCGCGCAGATCCACCCGGACGGCGCGCTCGAAATCGCACGCCGCTCGCGCGGCACGCCGCGTATCGCCAACCGCCTGCTGCGCCGCGTGCGCGATTACGCGGAGGTGAAGGCCGACGGCGCGATCACCGCGAAGGTCGCCGACGCCGCGCTGCGCATGCTCGACGTCGATCCCGTGGGCTTCGACCTGATGGACCGCAAGCTGCTCGAAGCCATCCTGCACAAGTTCGACGGCGGTCCGGTAGGCGTGGACAACCTTGCCGCCGCCATCGGCGAGGAACGCGACACGATCGAGGACGTGCTCGAACCGTACCTGATCCAGCAAGGCTATCTGCAGCGCACGCCGCGCGGGCGCGTAGCCACGCAACTGAGCTACCGCCACTTCGGCCTCACGGTGCCGGACGACGCGTCGGCGGGCGGCGACTGGGAACCGGACGCGTCGTAGGGCGCGCAAGCCCCAACGCAGCGCGAGCGAGAGCACGATGTCCGATCACGCCGGCCTCCCTCCCAACGCGCCTGAACCGACCGGCCTTGCCGGTCAGCTCGTGCGCCGCCTGCGCATGACGCTCGCCGAAAACATCACGCATCTCACCACGGGCAGCGGCCCGAAACTCGATTACTCGAATCCGCCGGGCGACCCGGGCCTCTTCGGCCCCGACGCCGTTTGCTGGAAGGTCCACGCCGATTTCGCCGCGATGATGGCGGGCGGCGTCAGCGCGCTGCTGCTGCAGGCGCTGCATCCGCTTGCGCTCGCCGGTGTGTGGGACCATTCGACCTTTCGCATCGACATCCTCGGGCGCCTGCGGCGCACCGCGACCTTCATCGCCGGCACGACTTACGGCAGCCGCGCCGACGCGCTGGCGCTGATCGAACGCGTCAAACGGATCCACCTCGCCGTGACGGGCACCGCACCCGATGGCCGTCCCTATCGCGCGAGCGATCCTGCTCTGCTAACCTGGGTGCACGTGGCCGAAGTTTCGAGTTTTCTCGGCGCGTATTTGCGCTTCGTGAATCCCGCGCTGCCCGGTGAGATGCAGGATCAGTACTACGCCGAAGTCGCGCGCATTGCCGAACTGCTCGGCGCCGCGAAGGTGCCGCGCTCGCGCGCCGAAATCGCTGCGTATCTGCAATCGATGCAGCCCGAACTCGTCGCGAGCGACCGCACGTTCGAAGTGGTGCGCGTGCTCATGCAAGCGCCCGCGCCGCGCCCGGGGATGCGCCCCGCTAGCGCGCTGATCAGGAACGCAGGCATCGACCTGTTGCCGCCCTTTGCGCAGCAGATGCTCGGCTTCGACTCGTTCGCCTTCGCGCGCCGCGCCATGGTCCAGCCCGGCATGCTCGCCGTCGCGCCGGTCTTGCGCTGGGCACTCGTCAACGGCGTCTCGAAACGCGCGCGGCGGCGGGCCGCGGCGCAAGCCGCGAAATAAGCGCTACGGAATAAAAAACGGCCAACCCTGCGCAGATTGGCCGTTTCATGTGCGGCGCGCCGAAGCGGCTGCGCGCGACCGCGTGCTTACATCTTCACCACGTCGAGCAGCGTTTTCTTGCCGCCCTTGTAGTTGTAGAGCGAGATCACGCCGTGCTTGAGGTCGCCCTTCGAATCGAAGGTCGTCTCGCCAATCACACCCTTGTAGTCGGTGCCCGGGATCTGCGCGAGGATCTTCGCGTGGTCGATGGAGTTCGCGCGCTTCATCGCGTCGACGACGATGTACACCGCGTCATACGTGAACGGCGCATCGAATTCGATCGGGTGACCGAAGCGCTTTTGGTACTTCGCCGCGAACGCCGCGCCGCCGTTCATACGCTCGACCGCCATGCCGGCCTGCGAGCAGACGATATTGTCCGTCGCCGCGCCCGCGAGGTCCGCGAGGCTTTCCGTGCACACGCCGTCGCCCGACAGCACTTTCGCGCGCAGACCGAGCTGGCGGGCCTGCTTTGCGAACGGGCCGCCCGTGGCGTCCATGCCGCCGTACATGATGGCGTCGGGGTTCTCGCCCTTGATCTTCGTGAGGATCGCGCGGAAATCGACGGCCTTATCGTTGGTCGCGTCGTGCGAGAGCACCTTCATGCCGAGCGACTTCGCCGTCTTCTCGAACTCGTTCGCGAGGCCCTGGCCATAGGCGGTCGAGTCGTCGACCACAGCCACGGTCTTCACGTTCAGGCTCTTGGCCGCATAATCGGCGAGCGCAGGGCCTTGCTGGGCGTCGGTCGCGACCACGCGGTACGTGGTCTTGAAGCCCTGCTGCGTGTACGAAGGATTGGTCGACGACGGCGAGATCTGCACGATTCCGGCGTCGCTGTAGATCTTCGATGCCGGGATCGACGCGCCCGAGTTCAAATGGCCGATCACCGCCACGACCTTGTCGTCTACCAGCTTCTGCGCGACCTGGGTGGCCTGGCGCGGGTCGGCGGCGTCGTCCTGGGCGTCGAGCGCGAGCGTGATCTTCTGGCCGTCGATCGTCAGGCCCTTGGCATTGATTTCCTCGATGGCGAGGCGCGCGCCGTTCTCGTTGTCCTTGCCGAGGTGGGCCGAACCGCCCGTGAGCGGACCGACGTGGCCGATCTTGACGACCTGGTCGGCCGACGCCGTGTTGCTGGCCGACAGCGCTGCGAGCGCCATGACCGCTGCGCTCACCGGCAGCAGCTTGTGAAGCTTGAACGTCATTGAACTTTCTCCTGCGTGTTTTCTTGGAATACCCGTACCTTCGGCACGCGGCCTCACGCTTGTCATGCGCGCGCGTCCCTCTTCAACGCAGGGCCGGGCCTGGAGCCCGGTGGCCAGCGCGCCCAAAGGTAGGGCAAATGTTAGCAGGACGCTTAACTTTGTGGTTGGGCTTTGGAAAGAAGCCGCAAGCAAGCGGAAAGGAATTCGATGTGGCCGCAGCGTTGGCGAGGCACGGGAGCAGCGCAGGGAGGGGAATGGCAGGAAGAACAGGACAGCGCGGCCAGGCACCGCGCTGCCTGAAAAGACAGGTTAGCGCCCCGCCTCGGGCGTGCGCTTGAAGCCGTCGTCGGCACTGACGCCGCCCAGATGCACCACGTCGCCCCAAGCGACGACGCGCGCCTGCGTCACGTACTCGCCGCGTTCGAAATCGACGACGTTGACGCTCGTGTTGAGGAGCGGCCACGCGCGCGGCGCGTCCAGTGCGAGGCCGTTCGCGAAGCGGTACACGCAGTCGAGCACGCCGCCGTGCGCGACACACGCAATACGGCCGCCCGGGTGCCTGGCCAGGATCGGCTCGAGCGCGTGCAGCACACGGTGGTAGAACTCGCGCTGCGACTCGCCTTCTGGCGGCGCAAAGCCTGGGTCACGCGTTTGCCAGTGCGCGTACTCGTCCGGAAAGCGCTCGGCGATTTCGTCGCTGTCGTGGCCCTGAAACGCGCCATAGTTGCGCTCGCGCAGCCCTTCGGTGAGTTGAATCGGCAGACCCAGGGCTTCGGCAATGGGCTGCGCCGTCTGTTGCGCACGCAACAAATCGCTCGACCAGATTGCGTCGAGCCGAGCACCCGATTGCACTTCGTTCGCGAGCCGGACGCCGAGTTGTTGCGCCTGCGTGAGGCCGCTTTCCGCGAGCGGAATGTCAATATGGCCCTGGATGCGCTTGATGCGGTTCCAGTCCGTTTCGCCGTGGCGGATAAAGAGGATTTCCGTGTTCATAGTCAAAAGCGCATGGTTCAGTTGCGCACTTGCAGCCAGAACGTGACGGGGCCGTCGTTGACGAGCGACACCTGCATGTCGGCGCCGAACTCGCCCGTCTCGACGCTCGTATGCTTCTCGCGCGCGGCGGCAACGAAATAATCGAACAGGCGCCGCCCCTCTTCAGGCGGCGCCGCCGGCGTGAAGCTCGGGCGCAGACCGCTGTTTGTGTCGGCCGCCAGCGTGAACTGCGAGACGAGCAGCAGGCCGCCTGCGGTGCCGTTGCCGTCGATATTCTGCACGCTCAGGTTCATCTTGCCCGCCGCGTCGCTGAACACGCGGTAGCCGAGCAGCTTCGCGAGCAGCTTGTCGGCGTTGGAATCGGTGTCGCCGCGCTCGGCGCAAACCAGCGCGAGCAGCCCCTGGCCGATCGCGCCGGTCACGCGCTCGCTGCCGCCGTCCGCCACGCGCACTTCGGCGCGGCGCACGCGCTGGATCAGCGCAATCATGCCGTAAGCGTCACGCGCGCAAAGCGGCGCTTGCCCACCTGCACGACGAACTCGCCCGCTTCGACCTTGAGGCCCTTGTCGGAGACGGTGGCGCCGTCGATCTTCACGCCACCCTGCTCGATGTTGCGCAGCGCTTCGCTCGTGGACGGCACGAGCCCCGCCTGCTTGAGCAACTGGCCGATGGCGAGGGGCGCGCCCGCGAGCGTGATCGACGGAATGTCGTCCGGCACGCCGCCCTTGGCGCGATGGTTGAAGTCTTCGAGCGCGCGCTCGGCGTCGGCCTGCGAGTGAAAGCGCGCGACGATTTCCTGCGCGAGCAGCACCTTGAAGTCGCGCGGGTTGCGGCCCGCTTCGATTTCGCGCTTGAACCCTTCGATTTCGTCCATCGGACGGAACGAGAGCAGCGTGAAGTAACGCCACATCAGCACGTCGGAAATGCTCATGAGCTTGCCGAACATGTCGTTGGGCTTCTCGCTGATGCCAATGTAGTTGTTCTTCGACTTCGACATCTTCTCGACGCCGTCGAGGCCTTCGAGCAGCGGCATCGTGAGAATGCACTGCTGCTCCTGGCCGTACTGCTTCTGCAGTTCGCGGCCAACGAGCAGGTTGAACTTCTGGTCCGTGCCGCCGAGCTCGAGGTCTGCATTGAGCGCGACCGAGTCGTAGCCCTGCATGAGCGGATACAGGAATTCGTGGATCGAAATGGGCACGCCGCTCTGGAAGCGCCTGGTGAAGTCCTCGCGCTCGAGAATACGCGCCACCGTGTAGCGCGATGCCAGCTTGATCATGCCGTCGGCGCCGAGCGGCATCGACCATTCGCTGTTGTAGCGAATTTCGGTCTTTTCGCGGTCGAGCACGAGCGCGGCCTGCTCGAAATACGTCTTCGCGTTCGATTCGATCTGCTCGCGTGTGAGCGGCGGGCGCGTGGCGTTGCGGCCCGACGGGTCGCCGATGAGGGAAGTGAAGTCGCCGATCAGAAAGATCACGTTGTGGCCGAGATCCTGCAGCTGGCGCATCTTGTTGAGCACGACCGTATGGCCGATGTGGATGTCGGGCGCGGTCGGGTCGAGGCCGAGCTTGATGCGCAGCGGCTTGCCGGTGGCCGCGCTGCGGGCGAGCTTCTGCTCGAATTCTTCTTCGATCAGCAGTTCGTCCACGCCGCGCTTCGTGACGGCGAGCGCGTGACGGACTTCGTCGGTGACCGGAAAGGCGTCTTTTGCGCCGGTGCTGGCGCCGTTGCTGGAGGTGGACTCGTTGCTCATGCTTCGATCGGTTCTGTCGTTAAGTCTGGGTCTAGGCCGCAATTTTACGTGATTCGACTCGCCGGGCCGAGGTTTGCGGTTTGTGCGCGCGAAGCCAGGCTGCACCGCCCTCGGAACGGGAATTGGGTGCCAGACTCGCCCTCGCCGGTGCGCAGTCAGCCGTTCGGCTTACGCTCGAGAGGCATTACGCCGATAATTGCCTCGCAGGGCACTGAATTGCATTGATAAAGGAGGACAACGTGGCGCCACGCGACGCACGAAACGAGAGCGCACACGCCGCCGACGGCGTGTATTTCGGCCTGATGTCGGGCACGAGCATGGATGGCGTGGACGGCATTGCCGTGCGCTTCGAGGCGGGCCAGCGGCCAGTGGTACTGGCCGGGGCGTTCGTCGGCTTCGCACAGGGGCTGCGCGAGGCGCTCTTTTCGTTGCAGCAGCCCGGCGAGAACGAGATCGAACGCGAAGCGCTCGCCGGCAACGCGCTGGCTGCCCGCTATGCGGTGTGCTGCCACGAGTTGCTGCGCGGAAGTACCGTGCCTCCCGCCGCGGTGCGCGCGATCGGCGCGCACGGCCAGACCGTGCGGCATCGGCCGGAGAAAGGCTACACCGTGCAGATCCAGAACCCGGCGCTGCTTGCGGAACTCACGCATATCGACGTGATCGCCGACTTCCGCAGCCGCGACGTCGCCTCGGGCGGCCAGGGTGCACCGCTCGTGCCCGCGTTCCACGCGACGCTGTTCGGTTCGCAGGAGGAAACGCGCGTGGTCTGCAACCTCGGCGGCATCAGCAACATCACGGTGCTCTCGTCGACGGGCGCCGTGCGTGGCTTCGACTGCGGCCCGGCCAACGCTCTGCTCGACCTCTGGGCCGAACGGCACCTTGGCAAGCCCTATGACGAGAACGGCAAGTTCGCCGCGAGCGGCAATCTGCATCAGCCGCTTCTGAATGCCCTGCTGGACGAACCGTTCTTCGAACAGCAGCCGCCCAAGAGCACCGGTCGCGATCTTTTCAACGCCCAGTGGCTCGACGACAAGCTCAAGGGCTTCGAATCGCTCACACCCGCCGACGTGCAGGCCACGCTAGTCGCCCTGACCGCCGTGAGCGTGGCACGCGAGATCGAGCGTCACGCAAGCGATTGCCGTGCCGTGTATGTCTGCGGCGGCGGCGCGCGCAATGCCGCATTGATGGCCGCGCTGCAAAAGGCGCTTGAAACGGGCGGTGTGGCGGGCGTACCGGTCACGACCACCGAAGCGCTCGGCGTCCCGCCGCATCAGGTGGAGCCGCTCGCCTTCGCGTGGCTCGCCATGCGCTGCGTGGCACGCGAACCTGGCAATCTCGCGGCCGTAACCGGGGCTGCCGGCGAGCGCGTGCTGGGTGCGATTTATCCGCGCTAAGCAGGCGCGCACCAATAAGAAACGGGGCCGAAGCCCCGTTTCTTATTACAGCAAATCGATCAGACCGAGAACGACGAGCCGCAACCGCACGTGGTGGTCGCGTTCGGGTTCTTGATGACGAACTGCGCGCCGTTCAGATCGTCCTTGTAGTCGATCTCGGCGCCGACGAGGTACTGATAGCTCATCGAGTCGATCAGAAGCTGGACGCCGTTGCGGTTCATCACGGTGTCGTCTTCGTTGACCGTTTCGTCAAACGTGAATCCGTACTGGAAGCCCGAGCAGCCGCCGCCCTGCACGAATACGCGCAGCTTCAGCTCCGGGTTGCCTTCCTCGTCGATCAGTTGCTTGACCTTGTCAGCCGCTGCTTCGGTGAAAACGAAGGGACCGGGCATTTCGGTCGCGGTAGTTTCAGTGACAGCGCTCATTCGAACTCTCCAAAAAAGCTTCTAGCCGCTATTGTAGGGCTCTTCCCGATATCGTGCTTAAGCCCACGAAATCAAGGGGTTTCTCCAGCTTGTCGCAGCTTGCGCGCCACACGTTCGGCGCGCCGACGAAAACGAAAAACAAACGAAAAAGCCGCCCGGCGCACGAAGCGCGGACGGCTTTTGCAGCTGCGCTGCACCCCGCGAGGGGCGCAGGCGCAAAGCGCCAATACGAAATTAACGCTTCGAGAACTGCTTGCGGCGACGTGCCTTGTGGAAACCGACCTTCTTACGTTCCACTTCACGTGCGTCACGGGTCACGAAGCCAGCTTGCGACAGTGCCGGCTTGAGCGTTGCGTCGTAGTCCATCAGCGCGCGCGTGATGCCGTGGCGAACTGCGCCGGCCTGGCCGGTTTCGCCGCCGCCCGTCACGTTCACCTTGATGTCGAACGTCGTGCCGTGGTTCGTGAGTTCCAGCGGTTGACGCACGATCATCAGCGACGTTTCGCGCGAGAAGTAGTCAGCGATGGGCTTGCCGTTGACGACGATTTCGCCCTTGCCCGACTTGATGAAGACACGAGCGACGGCGCTCTTGCGGCGGCCCGTACCGTAATTCCAGTTACCGATCATGTGGGCTCCCCTTAGATCTCGAGCGCCTTCGGCTGTTGCGCCGAATGCGGGTGCGTTGCGTCAGCGTAGACCTTCAGCTTCTTGATCATCGCGTAGCCGAGCGGGCCCTTCGGCAGCATGCCCTTGACGGCCTTCTCGAGCGCGCGGCCCGGGAAGCGTTCCTGCATCTTGCCGAACGTCGTTTCGTAGATACCGCCCGGGTAACCCGAGTGACGGTAGTACTTCTTGTCGGTGGTCTTGTTGCCCGTGACCTTCAGCTTGCCGGCGTTGATGATGATGATGAAATCACCAGTGTCGACGTGCGGGGTGAACTCAGGCTTGTGCTTGCCGCGAAGACGGCGTGCCACTTCGCTGGCGACACGGCCGAGAACCTTATCCGTCGCGTCAATCACGTACCATTCGCGCTGCACTTCATGTGCCTTGGCGGAAAAAGTCTTCATGATCGATCCAAAAAAAATGCTGTGCCCTGTTTTGGTCCTGCTTATATGGTGACGCTCGTTGACGTCGGCGCAGGCTCTCCCTGGTTCGAGTTTCCCCGTCTCCGCGCGGACATGGATGCGGAGAACCTACGATTATAAAGGGAAATTCAGTCGCGAGTCAAAAAATTGCTTGCGGCGCGTTACTGACGGGACAAGCCGAGGCGGCAGACGAAAAAAAGCCCGAACGCGTTTGTTCGGGCTTAATCCACTCTTTTGAGGAGGGTGGAGGAGACATGCTGAGGTGTCGTGAAGCACGACAACCAATGAGACGAATTATACGGACGGCCCTTGTGCGGCGCAAGGACATTTGCATTGCGAAATCTAACACCACAATGTGAAATACAATCGAAACGACGTACCGGAAGAGAATTTCTTAAAAATCAGTGGGTTGAAAATCCAGCCCGCGAAAAGCATGCAGGGCAGCTAGAGCGAAACCCCTAATTGCGTCAGGGAAATCCGCCTTGTCGATAGGATGTCGCGACGCAACATTCAAGCAGGTGGCATAAGGCGCGCGCCGCCGTGCCCCCCGGACATACCAGTAAGGGGCGGGCTACAATGCCGTCTGAATCAAGAAACCGCGCAGGGGCATACGCATATGGAATGCAAAGTTAGCTGGATGGGTCAGGACGGCATGGCGTTCGCAGCCGAAACGGGCAGCGGCCATCTCGTCAACATGGACGGCGCACCGGAAGGCGGCGGCCACAACCTCGCGCCGCGGCCGATGGAAATGGTCCTGCTCGGCACGGGCGGCTGCACGGCCTACGACGTGGTGCTGATCCTCAAGAAGAGCCGCCAGGAAGTGAGCGGCTGCAGCGTGACGCTCAAGGCCGAGCGCGCGAGCGAAGACCCCAAGGTCTTCACGAAAATCCACTTCCACTTCACCGTGACCGGCAAGAACCTGAACCCGGCCACCGTGGAGCGCGCGATCAACCTCTCGCACGACAAGTACTGCTCGGCGTCGATCATGATCGGCAAGACTGCCGAGATCACGCATACGTTCGAGATCGTCGCGGCTTGATATCGGCGGCAAAAATCGGCGGCAAAAGAAAAAGCCGGCGCGGTTCTGCGAAGAACCGCGCCGGCTTTTTGCATGAATGAGGCTGCAAAGCAGGCCGATAAGCCGGATTCTGTGCACACGCCGCGTCCGAAGACGCGCCGCGCGTGGCAGCCATTCCTCTAGGCGCGCCATTGCTGACGCGCTCAAGCTTCCTACCCGCAGACGGAATGGGGGCCCCATCCTGCATCCCGAAGATGCGCGCCTGCCTACTTGGAATTGCTCCGGGTGGAGGTTACCGTGCCGTCTACGTCACCGCAGACGCGGTGCGCTCTTACCGCACCGTTTCACCCTTACCTGATCCCGACCGAAATCGGGCCATCGGCGGTCTGTTCTCTGTTGCCCTGTTCCGCGTGTCGCCACGGATGGCCGTTAGCCATCACCCTGCCCTGTGGAGTCCGGACTTTCCTCGCCTCTTTGGCCGAAGCCTCGGAGCCGCGACTGCCTGGCCTGCTTTGCGAGGCGCGATATTAGCACGGGCTGGCGCGCCGCGCCGGGGGCCGGATCGATTGCCGCCTGCCTGGCATTTAGCGAGTCCGGCGGCCGGCGCGAAAGACTGTGGTGTCGTCGTAGAACGACGGGTGCTCGTTTTGCGCCCACCAGCCCGGAATGCCGAGCACCGGCAGCGGCGCAAAGCTGCGCCCATTGAGCGCCTCATGCGTGGCATCGGCGGCGAGCGAGACGCTCACTGTCTCGTCCAGATACGCGTCGCGTTGCGCGCGCGGCCACGTGAAATACGCTTGCGGCACCTCGACCACCCAGGCGTGCGCCGTGCACGCCGCATAAGGCGAGATCATCTTTTCGAGCAGCGCATGGCCGAATACGCGGACTTCGCAGCGCGCCGCGCCGATCGTCTCCCCGAAAGCCGCTTCCCAGCCAGCGCGCTGCGCCACGAACAGCGTGCGCCAGTCGAAGCCGCGCAACGCCGCGACCAGCGGCGCATCCGATGAGGCAAAGAGCACCGCGTTCTCGTCGAACAGCGTGAGCGCGTCGCGCACGCCGCCGCGCGTGGGGCCCACGCCCAGCACGTCGATCGCCGCGGCCTGGCGCGCGTTCAGCGTCGCCTTGATGCGCGGGAACGCGAACCAGGCGAGCGCGTTGAAGAAGTCGTGGAGGTTGTGACGCGTCGGCACGCAGCCCGTCGCCGCGATATGCGCCTCATAGGCCGAGCCTTCGGGCAGGTCGTCCTGGGCGATGAAGCGCAGCGGCCGGCCGCGGCCCGTGATTTGGACGGCGGCCAGCGCATCGGCGTTCAGCGCATCCAGGTACGCCGCGTATCCCGCCAGCGCGGCCTGCTGCCAGCGCCGGCCGCGCGTTTCGTGTTGCGCGAACCACGGGCGGGCCCAGTCGATGTCGGTGAAACTGCCCAGCGGCATGGCCCGGCGAGGCGCGCGCGCGGGCATCGGTGCGGGCGCATCGACTGCGCCGGCCGGGCCAATCGTTGCGCCCGCAGCCACACCTGGCCCCGCCTCGTTCAAGCGAGTTTCCAGCCGATCGTCTCGCCGCCGCGCAGCGGCACGACGGGCGTGCCGCCCGCCTCGACTTCGGCGGGCAGCGTCCAGCTCTCGCGACGCAGCGTGACCGTTTCGGTCGCGCGCGGCAGGCCGTAGAAGTCCGCGCCGTAAAAGCTCGCGAAGCCCTCGAGCTTGTCGAGCGCGCCCGCATTGTCGAACGCTTCGGCGTACAGCTCGAGCGCGTGCAGCGCCGTGTAGCAGCCCGCGCAGCCGCACGCGTGCTCTTTCAGGCCCTTCGGGTGCGGCGCGCTGTCGGTGCCGAGGAAGAAGCGATGATCGCCCGAGGTCGCCGCGTCCACGAGCGCCACGCGATGCGTCTCGCGCTTGAGCACGGGCAGGCAATAGTAATGCGGACGAATGCCGCCCTGGAAGATCGCGTTGCGGTTGTAGAGCAGATGATGCGCGGTGATCGTCGCGCCGAGTAGACCGGGCGCGGCATGATCGGCGCGGATGTAGTCGACGGCGTCCTTCGTCGTGATGTGCTCGAACACCACCTTGAGACCCGGAAAATCGCGGCGCGTCGGAATCATCACGCGGTCGATGAAGACCTTCTCGCGGTCGAACAGGTCGATGTCGGCGCTCGTCACTTCACCGTGCACGAGCAGCGGCATGCCCACTTCCTGCATGGCCTCGAGCGTCTTCGCACACTTGCGGATGTCGGTCACGCCGGCGTCCGAATTCGTCGTCGCGCCCGCCGGGTACAGCTTCACGCCGTGCACGAAGCCGCTCGCCTTCGCGCGGCGGATTTCCTCGGGCGGCGTGTTGTCGGTGAGATAGAGCGTCATCAGCGGCTCGAACGTCGAGCCCGCCGGCAGCGCCGCGAGAATGCGCTCGCGGTAGGCGGTGGCCTGCTCGGTCGTCGTGACCGGCGGCTTGAGGTTCGGCATGATGATCGCGCGGCCGAACTGGCGCGCCGTATGCGGCAGCACGGCCGCGAGCATTGCGCCGTCGCGCACGTGCAGGTGCCAGTCGTCGGGGCGGGCGAGCGTGAGAGTCGAGGGGGAAGAGGCGTTCATGGCAAGAGTCAGGCGCGGTAGTGAACCGACAGCGGTATGAATGAACGGCGGCAAGTTCGCTTGAAACGCGCTCAGGCTGCCGGAAATTCCGGGCATATCACGGGGAAAAACGCGGCGACGATCGATGCCGATCCAACCTGTGCATTGCCCGCACCGTCGCGTACACACGACAATCCGCGCTGCATCGCCCCCGGCACGCGCCCTTCTATGCAGGCCTGCAATGCATCCGACAAATTTCGTATTGGCGACCCGCAGGCCGGTGATATGCTTGGAAAATCATCATTGTAACGGGTCGACGGCGGGTCCCGCCTACCACTGCAGCCGCCGCCTCAGCCGTCCCAGTCGCATTACGCACCATCAGCACCATGTGCCAACTTCTCGGAATGAATTGCGCCGCGCCGACGGACGTCACGTTCTCCTTCACAGGATTCGCGGCGCGCGGCGGCGCCACCGATCACCACGCCGACGGCTGGGGTATCGCGTTCTTCGAGGACAAGGCCTGCCGCCTCTTCATCGACAACGAGGCCTCGGCACGTTCGCCGATCGCCGAGATGGTCAAGCACTACCCCATCAAGTCGCGCAACACCATCGCCCACATCCGCAAGGCCACGCAGGGCAACTGCGCGCTCGAAAACAGTCATCCGTTCCAGCGCGAGCTGTGGGGCCGGCACTGGATCTTCGCGCACAACGGCGACCTTCAGGACTTCAATCCGGTGATGTCGGGCGTCTACCAGCCGGTTGGCACGACCGATAGCGAGCGCGCGTTCTGCCTGCTGCTACAAGGCTTGCGCAAGGCGTTCCCCGGTGCGCAGCCGCCGCTCGCCGAGCTGTTCGCCGCGCTGGAGTCGCTCACGCGCGAGGTCACGCAGTTCGGCGTCTTCAACTTCCTGATGTCGAACGGCCAGGCGCTGTTCGCGCATTGCTCGACGCATCTCTACTATCTCGTGCGACGCTGGCCGTTTTCGACGGCCCATCTCGTCGATGCCGATGTCTCCATCGACTTCGCCAAGTACACGACGCCCGAGGACCGCGTGGCCGTGATCGCCACCGCGCCGCTCACCGACAACGAGGTCTGGACGCGCTTCGCTCCCGGCGACCTGCTGATGTTCCAGCACGGCGACGTGATCGCCAGGACAAGCGTGCCGGTGCCGCAAACGGTCCTCGACAAGCTCGCCAACCCGTCGCTCGACGCGTCGGCCAGCGCACCGTGCGCCGGGCAGCCGCGCGAGATCGACCCGGAAGCGGTGGACGCACTGCAGACCTGGGGCGAGTAAGCCGGGCGACGCCGAAAACAAAAAAGCCGCGCCTCATCGAGCGCGGCTTTTTTTCGAAGCGTACGAAGCCTCAGTGCAGGATCTTCGCCAGAAAGTCCTTCGCACGATCCGATTTCGGGCTCGCAAAGAAGGCTTCCTTCTGGTCGTCCTCGACGATGGCGCCCTTGTCCATGAAGATCACGCGGTGCGCGACCTTCTTCGCAAAGCCCATTTCGTGCGTCACGCACATCATGGTCATGCCTTCCTGGGCCAGCTCCACCATCACGTCGAGCACCTCGTTGATCATCTCGGGGTCGAGCGCCGAAGTTGGCTCGTCGAACAGCATGGCGATGGGGTCCATCGACAACGCGCGTGCAATCGCCACGCGCTGCTGCTGGCCGCCCGAGAGCTGACCCGGGAACTTGTCGGCATGCGCACGCAGGCCCACGCGGTCGAGCAGTTTCAGGCCCTTTTGCGTGGCCTCGTCCTTGCCGCGGCCGAGCACCTTGATCTGCGCGAGCGTGAGATTCTCGGTAATCGACAGATGCGGGAACAGCTCGAAGTGCTGAAACACCATGCCCACCTTCGAGCGCAGCTTCGAGAGGTTGGTGCGTTTGTCGCCCACCGACTCGCCGTTCACGAGAATCTCGCCCTGCTGGAACGGTTCGAGCCCGTTGACGGTCTTGATGAGCGTGGACTTGCCCGAGCCCGAGGGCCCGCACACCACCACCACCTCGCCCTTCTTCACTTCCGTCGTGCAGTCGGTCAGCACCTGGAACTGGCCGTACCACTTCGAAACGTTCTTAATTGAAATCATCTTGCGACCTTTTTCTGAAGACCTTTCACGAGGCTCGACGCGATCACGCAAATCACGAAATAACACGCGCCCGCGAACAGTACCATCTCGACCATCGTCCCGTCACGGTCGCCGATATTGGTGGATGTGCGGAAGAAGTCGGCGAGGCTGATCACGTACACGAGCGAGGTGTCCTGAAACAGCACGATGGCCTGCGTAAGCAACAGCGGCACCATCGCGCGGAACGCCTGCGGCAGCACTACGTATTGCATGGCCCGGCCGTAGCGCATGCCGAGCGCGAATGCAGCGTTCACCTGCCCGCGCGGCACCGCCTGAATGCCCGCACGAATGATCTCCGAATAATACGCGGCCTCGAACAGCGAGAACGCGATCATCGCGGACGCGAGGCGAATGTCGATGTCGGGCGACAGGCCCAGCACGTTTTGCAGCACCTGCGGCACGATCAGGAAGAACCACAGCAGGACCATCACGAGCGGGATCGAGCGGAAGACCGTGACGTAGCCCTTGGCGAACCATTCGAGCGGCTTCACGCTGGAAAGCCGCATGAGCGCGAGCAGCGTGCCCCAGAGAATGCCGACCACGATCGCGCACAGCGTGATCTTGAACGTGATGATCGCGCCTGTCCACAGCGTGGGCAGCGCGCCCGGAATGCCGCTCCAGTCGAAATGATGCATCACTTGCCTCCGATGTAGCCGGGCAGACGCGACTTCGCCTCGACCCAGCGCATGAGCGTCATGACGACGAGGTTGATGAGCACATAAGCGAGCGTGACGGCGATGAACGACTCATAGGTCTGCGCCGTGTAGTCGACGAGCTGACGCGCCTGGGCCGACAAATCGAGCAGGCCGATCGTCGAGGCGACCGCCGAGTTCTTGAAGATGTTGAGGAACTCCGAGGTGAGCGGCGGCACGATGATGCGGTACGCCACCGGCAGCAGCACATAGCGGTACGTCTGCCACTGCGTGAAGCCCATGGCGAGGCCGGCTGCGCGCTGGCCGCGCGGCAGCGCGTTGATGCCCGAGCGCACCTGTTCGCATACACGCGCCGCGGTAAAGAGCCCGAGACACACGACCGACGCCGAGAAGAACTGCACGCCCGGCGGCGATTGCTTGAACGCATTGCCTATCGATTGCGGCACGATTTCCGGCAGCACGAAGTACCAGATGAAGAACTGCGCGATAAGCGGAATATTGCGGAAGATCGCCACATAAACTGTGCCGACGCCCGCGAGAAACCTGTTCGGCACCGTGCGCAGCACGCCGAAGAACGACCCGACGATGAGCGCGATCACCCACGCGCACAGCGACACCGAGACCGTCACCCAGAGGCCGGAGAGGATCCAGCCGAGGTACGTGGTGGGTTCGCCCGTCGAGACCGGGCTGAGCAGAATGCCCCAGTTCCAGTGATAGGACATCAAGAGACTCCAAGAAAAAGAACGGAAGAAGCGGCGCTTCTTCCGTTCCGTGCTAAACGCTAAATGCGGGTCGAACGGCCGGGGCCGTGTTAATCGATCGCCTTGTCGTTCGGGTTCTTGAACAGCGCTTTCATGTCCTCGCTCATCGGGAAGTTCAGGTTGAGACCCTTCGGCGGGATCGGCGACTCGAACCACTTCTTGTAGATCGTTTCGCCTTCACCCGAGGTCTGGACCTTGGCGATGGCGTCGTCGGCGACCTTCTTGAACTCGGGGTCGTTCTTGCGCATCATGCAGCCGTACGCTTCACGCGACTGCGGCTGGCCGACGATCACGAAGTCGCCCGGATTGTTCGACTTGGCGCGCTCGCCCGCGAGCAGCGCGTCGTCCATCATGAACGCCACTGCGCGGCCCGTGGAGAGCGTCATGAACGACTCGCCGTGGTCCTTCGCGCTGATGATGTTCATACCCATGCTCTTGTCCTGGTTCATCTTGCGCAGCAGGCGCTCGGACGTCGTGCCCGCCGTCGTCACGACGGTCTTGCCCTTGAGGTCGGCGAAGTCCTTGACGCCCGAATCCTTCTTTGTCATGAGGCGCGTGCCGATCACGAAGATCGTGTTCGAGAACGCGGCCTGCTGCTGACGTTCGGCATTGTTCGTGGTCGAGCCGCATTCGATGTCCACCGTGCCGTTCTGCACGAGCGGAATACGGTTCTGCGACGTGATGGGCACCATCTTGACCTTCAGGTTAGGCATGTTCAGCTTCTGCTTGACGGCCTCGACGATCTTCATCGCGTAGTCTTGCGAGTAGCCGATCACATTCTGCTTGTCGTCGTAGTACGAAAAAGGAATGGACGACTCGCGGTGCCCCAGCGAGATGACGCCCGTGTCCTTGATCTTCTTGAGCGTGCCCGCGTCCTGCGCGAAAGCGCTGGTGGCGACGCAACCAAGGAGTGCGAGCAGTGCGGCGGTCTTTTTCATTTGCATTGTTTTCTCCGGTACAAGAACCGCCGCCAGTTTATCAAAGTAATTTTTTTGAAAGCATCAAGAGTGACCCTGGCGCAACGCCTGAATGTGCGAAAGCGGACGCCCCCTTGTGGAGGACGTCCGCCTTCTATGCGCCTTGATGTGCAGCGCAAAAACCTGTCACGGTGCAGTCACGGATTCGTCACTTCGCTGCGCGCCTTGCCTGGCGCCGCGTGCAGCGTCGCGACGCCTGCCGACCGGGTGCGATCAGGGATACAAACCGCGCATTTCGCGCGCCATCAGGATGCGCTTACATGCCACGATGAACGCCGCGGTACGCATCGAGACCTTCTGCTCGCTCGACACTTGCCACACGGCCGTGAAGGCTTCGCGCATCACGCGTTCGAGACGTTCGTTAATTTCGTGCTCGGTCCAGAAGAAGCTCGAGAAGTCCTGCACCCACTCGAAGTACGAAACGGTCACGCCGCCTGCGTTCGCCACCACGTCGGGGATCACGAGCACGCCCTTGTCGTGCAGGATGTCGTCGGCTGCCGTCGTGGTCGGGCCGTTCGCACCTTCCACGATGATCTTCGTGCGGATCTTGCCCGCGTTCTTCTCGGTGATCTGGTTTTCCAGCGCGGCCGGAATGAGAATGTCGGTTTCGACGGTCCAGAATTCGTCGTTCGCCATGACTTCAGCGCCTGAGAAGCCTGCCACGCCGCCCGTCTTGGCGACGTGCTCGAGCAGCGCTTCCGCGCTCATGCCGCTCGAGTTGTAGAGCGAGCCGGTATGGTCCTGCACTGCGACGATCTTCGAGCCGGCTTCCTGGAACAGGCGCGCGGCAATGCCGCCCACGTTGCCGAAGCCCTGCACGGCAATGCGTGCGCCGTCGATCGAAAGACCCGTGCGGCGTGCGGCCTCGCAGCCGACCACGAACACGCCGCGGCCGGTGGCTTCGCGGCGGCCGAGCGAGCCGCCGAGCGAGATGGGCTTGCCCGTCACGACGCCCGTGGCCGTCTGGCCCTGGTTCATCGAGTAGGTGTCCATCATCCACGCCATGATCTGCTCGTTCGTGTTGACGTCCGGCGCAGGAATGTCGGTGTTCGGTCCGATGATGATGCCGATTTCGCTGGTGTAGCGACGCGTCACGCGCTCGAGCTCGCCACGCGACAGCGTGCGCGGATCGACGCGGATACCGCCCTTCGCGCCGCCGTACGGCACGTTCACTGCAGCGTTCTTCACCGACATCCACGCGGACAGCGCCATTACTTCGGAGAGCGTAACGTCCTGGTGATAACGCACGCCGCCCTTGCCGGGACCACGCGAAACGTTGTGCTGGACACGATAGCCTTCGAAGTGCGCGACGGTGCCGTTATCGAGTTCGATGGGGCAGTCGACGATCAGGATACGCTTCGGACGCTTGAGCGTTTCGAGCCAGCGCGAGAGCGAGCCGAGATACGGCGCCACGCGGTCGACCTGACGAAGATAGTTGCCCCAGGGGCCGAGATCGTCGGCGTGGAGATAGGAAGGAACCGACTGCAGTTGGGATGACATGAACGCTCCGATCGAACAAGTGGTGCCATTGTCAGAAAACGCCCACGTGAAATCCAATGCCGTTTGATCATCCCGTTATGCTTTTCGTGCATAACATCCCCGAAGTCGAAAAAACGTGTCGCGCGGCTAGTGTTGAGGCCTTACAGACTGAAATAGCCTGACTGTTTGCCTGGCTGTTGTGTGTGCAGCTTGCGCTTCGTCAGCGCCTGCCCTGCGCAAGTTCCTCGCTGACCGCCTCCCACAGTTCGCGCACGAGCGCCTGGCGCGCATCGTCGCCCTGCGTCGCGAGCTTGTCGCGATAGAGGCGGATCTCCATGTCGAGCGTGAACTGGCCCTCCGGCACGCCGCGCGTGCCGCGGTCGAGGCGGATCAGTTCGCCCTGGGCCACGGCGTCTTCCACCGCGCTGTGCGGCAAGAAGGCGATGCCGTGACCCGCCAGCGTCATCGCCTTGAGACCTTCCGCCATGTCCGTTTCGTACACGCGGTCCAGATAGAGCCGCGCCGGTGCGTTGGCAACGATCACCTCGGTCATGCGGCCGAGATACGCGTTCGGCGTATAGGAGAGATACGGTGCGGGCGCATCGGGCGTGCCGGGCAGCGTGTAACGCGCACGCCCCGCGCGCTGCGGCGCCGAGTACGGGCTGATCGACTCGATGCCGAGCGTCAGCGTGTCGTAGCGCGCGGGGTCGAGCGTGACGGGGTGGCTCGGGTGGTGATAGCCCATCACGAGGTCGCAGCCGCCTTCCACGAGTGACAGCACGGCGTCGTGCACGTTCAGCGCGCGCAGGCGCGTGTGGATGCGGCCGAGCTTCGCCTCGATGCGCTGCAGCCAGCGCGGAAAGTACGTGAGCGAAAGCGTGTGCGGCACCGCGAACTCGATCGTCGCCGCGGGCGTGGCCGTGTGGCCGCGCAACAGGGTGCGCGCCTCGTGAAACTGCGAAAGCATCGCGAGCGCCTGCTCGTAGAAGACCTGGCCCGCAGCCGTGAGGCGCGTTGGATAAACCGAACGATCGATCAACTCGGTGCCAAGCCACGCTTCGAGCGCCTGGATGCGGCGCGAGAAAGCCGGCTGCGTCACGTGGCGCAGTTCGGCCGAGCGACTGAAACTATGCGTCTCCGCGAGCGAAACGAAGTCTTCGAGCCATTTGAGTTCCATGCGGGGCCAGCGAGCGGATGAGAAGTCCGCATTCTAGGCCCGCGAGCTCACGCCTGGGCGCCCGCAGGCGAATTTCGCGCGGCGCGCCGGCCGGGCGCCTTAGCGGGAAGCCCCGGAAAGCGCGGCTTCCAGTTCGGCGACCACGCCGCGCCAGTCGCCGAGCGTGGACTGGCGAAACACGCGCGCCGACGGATACCAGACCGAATCGGCGCGATCCTTGCCCCAGCGCCAGTCGGGCTGCGCGGCGAGCAGCACCCAAACGGGCTTGCCGAGTGCGCCGGCGAGGTGCGCGACCACGCCACGGTTGGCCAGATATTCGGCGCTGTCAGGCTTCCGCGCGAGCGCGCGATCCATCAGCGCGGCGGCTTCCTGCAGTTGGTCGTGGCCTAGCGCGATCACGCCCAGATAGCGCAGTGCGCCGGGATCTTCGGGGTGCGCCGCGAGCGCGGACTGATAGTAAGGTGGGCGTCGTCGATCCGGCCCACGCGGTGGCAAGCCAGACCGGCTTCGACCAGGTCAGCGGCCTGGCCGGTAGCGAGAATGGGAGCATCGGGAGTCATGGCGGCAGGTATTTGATTAAGCGCAAACTTTTGACGTGAGGGCACTCTATATCCGTCTCAAAACGTGCCATCTCGTTAACAGGCCGATACGACTGAATCCCTCGGGGTGCGTCCCAGGCCGGCGCTTTGCCGTTGCTGACAGCGTCGGCCTCGGCCACTGTCGGCAAGGTGATAAAATCTCGGGTTCCCGCGGTCTCGAATCCGACTGCAACCGACTGCCAACTGAGCGTAACGCGCCACGTTACGTCCCCATCATGTCCGACACTCGTCCCGATACCCTCTTCGCGCTCAACGCGCTCTCCCCGCTCGACGGCCGCTACGCCTCGAAAACCGAAGCGCTGCGCGACTGGCTCTCGGAAGCCGCGTTCATGCGCAACCGCGTGACCGTGGAAATCCACTGGCTGATCGCGCTCTCGCAGGCCGGTTTCGCGGAAGTGCCGCGCTTTTCGGCAGCCTCGGAGCAATTCCTGCTCAAGCTCGCCGAAAACTTCACGGCGCACGACGCCGCGCGCATCAAGGACATCGAGCGCGTGACGAACCACGACGTGAAGGCCGTTGAGTACTGGCTCAAGGAGTCGGTGAAGGGTCAGCCGGAACTGGAGCGCGCAAGCGAATTCATCCACTTCGCCTGCACCTCGGAAGACATCAACAACACGTCGCACGGCCTGATGCTCGCGGGCGCACGCGAGCACGTGATCCTGCCGGCGCTGCGCTCTGTGCATCAGCGTCTCGTCGCGCTCGCGCACACGCACGCCGAGCAGCCGATGCTCTCGCGCACGCACGGCCAGCCGGCCAGTCCCACGACGCTCGGCAAGGAAATCGCCAACGTCGCGGCGCGTCTCGCGCGTGCGATCCAGCGCATCGAGAAGGTCGAACTGCTCGGCAAGATGAATGGCGCGGTCGGCAACTTCAACGCGCATCTCTCGGCGTATCCGGAATTCGACTGGGAAGCCTTCTCGAAGGAAGTCGTCGAGCAGCGCCTGAAGCTCACGTTCAACCCGTACACGATCCAGATCGAGCCGCACGACTACATGGCGGAACTGTTCGACGCCGTCGCGCGCGCGAACACGATCCTGCTCGACCTCGACCGCGACGTCTGGGGCTATATCTCGCTCGGCTACTTCAAGCAGAAGACGAAGGCCGGCGAAATCGGCTCGTCGACCATGCCGCACAAGGTCAACCCGATCGACTTCGAAAACTCGGAAGGCAACCTCGGCCTCGCGAACGCCACGCTGCGCCACCTCGCCGACAAGCTGCCCGTCTCGCGCTGGCAGCGCGACCTCACCGACTCGACGGTGCTGCGCAACATCGGCGTCGCACTCGGCTATTCGCTGCTCGCGTACGACGCGCTGATCCGCGGTCTGGACAAGCTCGAAGTGAACCCGCAGCGCCTGAACGACGACCTCGACGCCACGTGGGAAGTGCTGGCCGAGCCGGTGCAGACGGTCATGCGCCGCTACGGCATCGAGAACCCATACGAGCAGTTGAAGGAACTCACGCGCGGCAAGGGCATTACGCGCGAAGCGCTGCAGACGTTCGTGAACGGTCTGGCGATTCCTGAGGACGCGAAGAAGCGTCTGCTGGAGATGACGCCTGCGTCGTACGTCGGCAAGGCGGCGGAACTGGCGAAGCGCATTTCGTAATCGCGACATCGCAAGGCCATAAAAAAAGCGCTCGATCGAATCGAGCGCTTTTTCGTTTACCGCCGCACGATCGCGTGATCGTACATAGCCGCGAGATCAGGATGCCTGATTGCCGCGCGTTTGCATCTGCTTCATCACCTCGTCGACGATCTGCTCGGGCGTGAGCTCGATGCTGACCTCGATCGCCTCGTCCGCGCCCGGCTCTTCGAGCGTGTCGAGCTGGCTTTGCAGCAGCGACGGGTCGAAGAAGTGTCCGGTACGCGAAGCGAGGCGCTCGTGCAGCACTTCGAACGAGCCCTTCAGGTAGACGAAGCACACGTCATGGTCGTTGCCGCGCAGGACGTCGCGATACGAGCGCTTGAGCGACGAGCAGGTGAACACGGCCGTTTCGTGGGCGCGCTGCTTCTCCTCGATCGCCGCGCGAATCGTACGCAGCCACGGCCAGCGGTCGTCGTCGGTGAGGGGAATGCCGTCGTGCATCTTCTTCTTGTTGGCTTCGCTGTGGAAGGCGTCGCCGTCGGTGAAGGTGCACTTGAGGCGCTCGGCGAGCAATTCGCCGATGCGTGTCTTGCCTGCGCCCGACACGCCCATCGCTATCAAAATCATTTACTGCTCCTGTCGAACGGAGTGAGCGCTTTAGCGCTGACTCCGGTCCCATGCAACATAGTTGCGCGTTACACCACCGCTGCGAGGGCGAAGGTAAGCCCGAGGCCCAGCAGCGAAATAATGGTCTCCAGTAGTGACCATGTCTTGAACGTCTGCACGACGCTCATGCCGAAATACTCCTTGATCAGCCAGAATCCGCCGTCGTTGACGTGCGAGAAGATCAGCGAGCCCGAGCCCGTGGCGAGCACGAGCAGCTCCGGCTTCACGGTCATGGCGCTGGCCGACGCGATCGGCGCGACGATGCCGCAGGCCGTGGTCATGGCGACCGTGGCCGAGCCCGTGGCGAGACGGATCAGCGCGGCGACGAGCCAGCCGAGCAGCAGCGGCGACAGATGTTCGTTCTGCGCCAGCTCGACGATCTGCTTCGACACGCCGCTGTCCATCAGCACGCGGCCAAAGCCGCCGCCCGCGCCCACGATCAGCGTGATGCCCGCGATCGGCGCGAGACAGTCGCCGCAGAACTTCTGGATCTGCTCGCGCGTGAAGCCGCGTTGCGCGCCGAAGGTCCAGAAGCTTACCAGCACGGCGATCAGCAGCGCGACGTCCGAGGTGCCGATAAAGTGCAACAAGTTGTTCGGCAACGTTTTCGGCTCGAACACGAGATCGGCCCAGCTGCCGATCAGCATGAGGATCACGGGCAGCAGGATCGTGAAGAGCGTGACGCCGAAGCCCGGCAGCTCGCTATCGGGCTTGGGGTCGGCCTTGCTCACGAACTGCTCGGAAAGCGGATTGCTCTCGGGCAGCTTGATGTAGCGGTGAATGAAGAGCGCGAAAAGCGGCCCGGCGATGATCGCCGTGGGCACGCCCACCATCAGGCCGTAAGCGATGGTCTTGCCGATGTCGGCGTGATACGCCTGCACGGCGAGAAGTGCGGCCGGGTGCGGTGGAATCAGCCCGTGCACGACCGAAAGGCCCGCCACCATCGGCAGGCCGATCAGCAGCAGCGACTTGCCCGTGCGCTTGGCGACGTTGAACGCAATCGGAATGAGCAGCACGAAGCCGACTTCGAAGAACACCGGCAGGCCGACGATGATCGCAACGACCATCATGGCCCAGTGAATGTTCTTCTCGCCGAACCAGCGAATGAGCGTCGTGGCAACGCGCTCGGCGCCGCCCGACTCCGCCATCATCTTGCCGAGCATCGTGCCAAGGCCCACCACGATGGCGATGTGGCCGAGCGTGTTGCCGTTGCCGGTTTCGAACGACTTGACGATCTGATCCATCGGCATGCCGACGGCGAGGCCGAGCAGCAGCGAAACGATGATCAGGACGAGAAACGGATAAACCTTGAAGCGCGTGATCAGCAGGATCAGCGCGGCGATCGCGACGAGCGCGTAAATCAGCAGCATGCTGCCGTGGGCCACTCCCATGAGGCTCCTCTCCAGGTAGTTGTTCGAAGTCCTTTTGCCCTGTGCGGCGACGGATGAGCGCCGCAGCGGCGCGCGCGGGACAAAAGCCGGCCGTCGCCGGGCCGGGGATTGTAGAGCTTATAACGACTTTTGGTGCAGCGTGCTTGAAAGACACGCGAGCCGCGCAAAGCGCGCGCCTGAAAGGCGCCGTTTGCGCGGCTCGTTGCACGCCTCTCGTACCCAAGGGGCGCGGCATTCCGGTCTTCGTTGCGCCGCAGCATGCGGCGCGCGTCAGCGCATCAAAGAGACGCGTTCTTTTAGCGCACCGGACGCGACAGCTCGCTCGCGGCGTGCGCAAGGCGCGTGACTTCGTCCCAGTTCTGCGCGGCGATGGCGGCCTTCGGCGTGAGCCACGAACCGCCCACGCAGACCACGTTGGGCAACGCGAGGAAGGTCGGCGCGGATTCGGCGCTGATACCGCCCGTCGGGCAGAACTTCAGCGTCGGGAACGGGCCGTGGAAGGCCTGCAGCATGTTCAGGCCACCGGCCGGAACCGCCGGGAAGAACTTGACGATCTCGTAGCCCAGTTCCATCGCGACGATGATATCGGTCGGCGTCATCACGCCCGGCAGCAGCGGCAGGCCCGCGTCGAGCGAAGCCTGATGGATCTCGCGCGTGAGGCCCGGCGAAACGCCAAACTGTGCGCCGGCCTGCTTCGCGAGCGCGCAGTGCTCAGGCTTCGTGATCGTACCCACGCCCACGACGATGTCCGGCGCGATCTTCGCGGCGCGCTCGATCGCTTCGAGGCCGGCCTTCGTGCGCAGCGTGATTTCGAGCACCTTCACGCCGCCCGCATGGAGCGCGCGGGAAACGTGCTCGCCCTGCTCCGGCGTATCGAACGCGAGCACCGGGATGACGGGACCGAGGCGAACGATGTCGGCGACTGTGCGATTTGCCATGTTCAGGCTCCTTGATGATGAATTGAGTTCGCGGCGTGGGCCGGCGCATGCACGGTTGCAACAGCCGGTGCGGGCGCGGCCTGCTCGCCCACGAGCGGACCGAACACCGTGGCGCCCAGCTCCGCCGGCGCGGCGGTGGCGCGGAACACGCCGAACAGCTCGCGGCCAAAGCCCACTTCATTGAGTTCCTGATGCGCGGGCTGCGCGACCGGACGGGCGTCCCACTCGGCAGCATCGACTTCGATGTCGAGCACGCCCTCCACCGCGTCGATCACGATCGTATCGCCATCGCGCACCTTGCCGATCGGGCCGTGCAGCAGCGTTTCCGGCGAAACGTGGATGACTGCGGGCACCTTGCCCGACGCGCCCGACATGCGTCCGTCAGTCACGAGCGCCACGTGAAAGCCCTTGTCCTGCAGCACGCCGAGCAACGGCGTGAGGCGGTGCAGCTCCGGCATGCCATTCGCGCGCGCGCCCTGGAAGCGCACGACGGCCACGAAATCGCGCTCGAGTTCACCGCGGTCGAACGCTTCCTGCACGGCTTCCTGCGAATCGAACACGATGGCGGGCGCACGCACCTTGCGGCGCTCCGGCGCGACCGCGGAAACCTTGATGACGCCGCGGCCCAGACGCCCCTGCATCAGGCGCAGGCCACCGTCCGGCTGGAACGGCGTCGGCAGCGGACGCAGCACGGTCTCGTCGGCGCTCTTCTCGACCGCCGGCACCCAGGTGAGCTTGCCGTCGATGAGCTTCGGCTCCTCGGTGTAGTGACGCAGCCCACGACCCGCGACGGTATTCACGTCTTCGTGCAGCAACCCGCCGTCGAGCAGTTCGCGCACGAGGAAGGCGATGCCGCCCGCCGCGTGGAAATGGTTCACGTCGGCCTTGCCGTTCGGATAGACACGCGCGAGCAGCGGCACGGCGTCCGACAGCACGTCGAAGTCGTTCCAGTCGATGATGATGCCCGCCGCCCGCGCCATCGCCACGAGGTGCAGCGTGTGGTTGGTCGAGCCGCCCGTCGCCATCAGCGCGACGATGCCGTTGATCACGGCCTTCTCGTCGACCACGTGGCCGATCGGCGTGTAGTGGCCGCGCTCGACGGTGAGCTCGAGCACGCGGCGCGCCGCCGCAGCGGTGAGTTCGTCGCGCAACGGCGTATGCGGATGGATGAAGGCCGAACCCGGCAGATGCAGGCCCATGATCTCCATGAGCATCTGGTTGCTGTTGGCCGTGCCGTAGAACGTGCAGGTGCCGTGGCCGTGATACGCGGCGGCCTCCGATTCGAGCAGCGCCGCGCGGTCGCACTGGCCCGTGGCGAACTGCTGGCGCACCTTGGCCTTGTCGTCGTTCGTGATGCCGCTCGTCATCGGGCCGGCGGGCACGAAAATGGTCGGCAGGTGGCCGAATTGCAGCGCGCCGATCAGGAGGCCCGGGACGATCTTGTCGCACACGCCCAGGCACAGCGCCGCATCGAACATGTTGTGCGTGAGCGCGACGGCCGTGCTCATCGCGATCACTTCACGCGAAAAGAGCGACAGCTCCATGCCGGCGTTGCCTTGCGTGACGCCATCGCACATCGCCGGCACGCCGCCCGCGAACTGCGCGACGCCGCCGCCTTCGCGGGCCGCCTTCTTGATGATGTCGGGGAAATCCTTGTAAGGCGCGTGAGCCGAGAGCATCTCGTTGTATGCCGAGACGATGCCGATATTGGGCTCGCGAATCGACTTGATCGAGATCTTGTCGCGCCCCTCGAGGCCGGCGAAACCGTGGGCAAGATTCGCGCATGAGAGCGCGCCGCGCGCCGGGAACCGGTCCTGAGCCGCCGCGATGCGCGCCAGATAGGCCTCGCGCGTGGGCTTGCTGCGCTCGATCACGCGCTGCGTGACCTTCATCAATTGAGAATGCAGGGAAACCATCGAATCTCCTTCCTTCTTGTCACGGCGGGGACGCTCGGGGCCAGATCAGGCGCGCCCGTGGGCGCACCAGACAGCGATGGCGCGATGTTAGTAGAAAAACTACACGACGACAATCCCGGTAAGACCCTGGGAGCGCGACGGTAAACGACCGCCTAGTCTCATTATTTACAGGCCTTGCGCGTTGATGCGCGCAGGAACTGAAAAGGAGCAAACGTCGATCCTGTAGTTTTTGTACATAACGTCCGATCCGTTATAGTCCACGGATCTTTCAGCATAGTGCGAGTTTCCTGATGCTGCTGTCCCAGGTGAAAGCCATGCGCGAGCAATTGCGCCCTTCGGAGCGCAAGCTCGCCGATTACGTGATTCAGGCGCCTCGCGAGGTGCTCGATCTGTCGATGACCGAGGTTGCCGAGCGCGCAGGCGTGAGCCAGCCGACCATCGCGCGGTTTTGCCATGCGTTGGGATTTTCCGGATTCCGGGAGTTCAAGATTCGCCTCGCGCAGGCCGTTGCCGCGGATCTGCCCTCAGAACATCCGGCCGTCTACCGCGATGTGAGCCCGGACGAGCCGGTACCGGGCGTCGCGGCCAAGGTGCTCGACCGCACCATTGGCGCGCTCCTGCAGGTGCGCAACAATCTCTCGACGGACTCGCTCGCCGCGGCGATTGGCCTGCTCGCGCACGCGGCGCGTATCGAGTTCTATGGTGCGGGTGGCTCGGGCATCGCTGCACAGGACATGCAGCACAAATTCTTTCGCCTTGGCATGCCTAGCGTCGCGTATTCGGACCCACAAACGTTTCTGATGTCGGCGGCGCTGCTCGGCCCCGGCGATGTCGTGGTGGCGATCTCGAACACGGGGCGCACGCGCGACATCGTGGATGCCGCGCGCACGGCGCTCGATCGCGGCGCAAAGGTAATCGCCATCACGCATGGCACGTCGCCGCTCGCGCGCCTGGCGAGCGTCGGCCTGCACGCGAATGTCGACGAAGACACCGACGTCTTCTCCCCGATGACGTCGCGGACTTCGCATCTCGCGATCGGCGACATACTCGCGGTGGGGGTGGCGCTGCAGCGCGGTCCGGAGCTGGCTGAGAAACTCGCAGATGCGAAGGAAATCATCGCGCGAAGAAGGCTGGACCCGATTGGCTAACGGCGGACCAGAAGGCGCCCAACAAAAAAGCGGACTCCCTCGGGAGTCCGCTTTGCATTTCGGCCCACACCGCAACCGATTGAGCCTCAGACGCTTACCACTGGTACGACATACCGCCGCCGACCGTGGCACCGCCTGCCGATGCATAACCGCCGCCCACTTTCACCTTGAGGTTCTGTGTGATGCGCGCCGATGCGCTGAGCGCCACTGCTTGATAGCCCTGGAAGTTGGCTGTGCCGATACGTACTTGATGTGTCAGCCGCATAGGCGTTCGAGCCAATCGCAAGGTTCGAGTCAATGCCACTGTCGTTCGGGGCAGTGTTGCCACTCCCGCCGGCGACTTAGGCGTGCGCCTGACTGGCCACGCCCAGCACCGCGACGGCAATCACCATCGCCTTCACGTTGCCCTTGCCCTTGCGCTTGCCTTTTGCGTTTTCCGCCGCTGCAACCCAAGTTCTTGTGATCTCGTTCCAGACTGATTTGTATGTCCTGTTCATTCCTGGCCCTGGTGAATCGAGGGAGTACCGACCGAGTGATATCCGCAGGCGTCACAACCCGATGCGCGCGGCAATCTGTCGGCAATTTCCTTCTATAAAGAAAATCATCTGGCCCATTAAAGCCAACCATCTGCGTCGAACACGCCATGGCTCGATAATTCCGACAACTGAGGGATTCCCTACAGATTTATCGGACCAATATGCGATTACAGGAGCAACTTTACGAATTCGAAGTCACAGGGAGAATAAGAGAACTCTTAAAGCGAAAAGGTCGATGAAAAAGGGCCGAGGCACACAATCAGAAAAGGCAATAGCGACAGTTCGCAGGGGTCAGCAATGTTCTCAAAGGTCGAGATAAGAACAGCAGAGGCAGCAGGAAATTTCCATTTATTTTCGCCAATTACACGGAATCGAATTACAGAAAAACAGCCCTTGTCTTTATACGAAAAAAATCTCCTACGGCTTTTAAGAAATCCTACAAATCAATCCCAATTGCATCCGCAATTGTCAGGTACTTTTCAATAAATATTAAACTTCAGGCTATCCGCCGAGATTTATCGGATACCGGGGGCGCACGTACTGAGCGACGCGGGTTTGCAGATGCTCGACAATATCGCCGTGGCGAGCGGCATCAACGGTTACACACCTGCGGCAGGCCTGGAGGCGATCGAGTATCGCTTCACTGACGTGCTCGTGAAGCAGGCGTACAGCTGGCGTGTCGTAGCGGCCCGCATGCGCCGCGAGACAGCGGGCGCTATCTGACGGCGCCCGCGCGCGGGAAAAAGCTGAATTACGCGCCGCGGTGGCGGCGTAAGTGCGTCAGTGATTCAGAACGGCTTGATGACAGCCAGCGCCACCGCAGCCAGCATGCCGAGCACGGGAAGCTCGTTGAACATGCGATACCACTTGTCGGAGCGGCGGTTTTCGCCGCGCTCGAAGGTCTTGAGCAAACGTCCGCAGTACGCGTGATAGACGATGAGCAGCAACACCACGCCCACTTTCGCGTGGATCCAGCCCTGGCCGCGGCCAATGCCCACCACGAGCCACAGCCACAGTCCGCATAGCAGCGCGGGCACGGCGATCATCGTCATGAAGCGGTAGAGCTTGCGCGCCATGATGAGCAGGCGCTTGACGGCCGCAGGCTCGGTTTCCATCGCGAGATTCACGAAGATGCGCGGCAGGTAGAACAGGCCCGCGAACCACGAGGCGATCAGCACGATGTGAAACGTCTTGACCCAAAGCATCGACATTATTTTTTCTTCTTTGTGAGCGAATTTGCAACGAGGCGGGGCGCTACGCCGTGCGCCGCCCCGTGCGATGCGTGACTATTGACGGCCTTCGCCGTGGCCGAGCACGACGTACTTCAACGAGGTCAGCCCTTCCAGGCCGACCGGGCCGCGCGCATGCAGCTTGTCGTTCGAAATGCCGATCTCCGCACCGAGGCCGAACTCGAAGCCGTCGGCGAAGCGCGTCGAGGCGTTCACCATCACGCTCGCCGAGTCGACTTCGCGCAGAAAGCGCATGGCGCGGTCGTGGTCTTCGGTAACGATCGCGTCGGTGTGGTGCGAGCCGTAGGCGTTGATGTGCTCGATCGCGTCGTCGAGCGTGTCGACCACCTTCACCGCCAGCACCGGCGCAAGATACTCGGTACGCCAGTCCTCTTCGATCGCGTCCACGAGCGGACCTACGCCCGCGTCGGCGAGAATCGCGCGCGCCGCAGCATCCACGCGCAGTTCGACTTCCTTCTCGCGATACAGGCGGCCAAGCGGCGGCAGCACGTCGTGCGCAATGCCGCGCGCCACGAGCAGCGTCTCCATCGTGTTGCAGGTGCCGTAGCGGTGCGTCTTGGCGTTGTCGCACACGGTCAGCGCCTTCGCGAGATCGGCGCGGTCGTCCACGTACACATGGCAGATGCCGTCCAGGTGCTTGATCATCGGCACGCGCGCCTCTGCCATCAGGCGCTCGATCAGGCTCTTGCCGCCGCGCGGAACGATCACGTCCACGAATTCCGTCATCGTGATGAGCTTGCCCACGGCCGCGCGGTCGGCAGTCTCGACCACTTGCACCGCATCCTGTGGCAATCCCGCCGCAGCCAGCCCTTCGCCGATCAGCTTCGCAAGCGCCGTATTGCATTCGAGCGCCTCGGAGCCGCCGCGCAGAATCGTCGCGTTGCCCGACTTCAGGCACAACGCGGCAGCGTCGATCGTCACGTTCGGCCGCGATTCGTAGATGATGCCGATCACGCCCAGCGGCACGCGCATCTGCCCCACCTGAATGCCGCTCGGGCGGAACTTGAGGTTGCTGATTTCGCCGATCGGGTCGGGCAGCGCCATCACCTGGCGCAGGCCTTCCACCATCGTCTTGAGCGCCTTGTCCGACAGCGTGAGACGGTCGATGAACGCCGCGTCGTGGCGCTTTTCCTTCGCACGTGCGAGGTCGCGTGCGTTCGCATCCTTCAACTGCTGCGCGTCGCGCTCGATGGCTTGCGCCACCGCTTCGAGCGCCGCGTTCTTCGCGGCCGTCGTGGCTCGTGCCATCGCGCGCGAAGCGTTGCGGGCGCGGCGGCCGAGGTCGGTCATGTACTGGTCGATATCCATAGTGTCTTTCGTCATGCGGCGCGTGAGGCGCAGTCAGATGAGCTGCCCAGGCGCGGTTCGATTCAAAGCGGTTCAGGCCGATTTTAAGGCCAGCCGCCAAGGTTTGCTGGACGTGGCCGGGCGGCCCGGCAAGTGCACCGGCCGCGCGGCGCGGCATGAGGCAGGCGCCGACGCGCCGGTTCAGGCAAGCGCGGAACGCTTTATCCCGGACGGCGCGACGGCCCTGCGGCGCGCGGTCGGGCCGCGGCCGCTGCCGCGGCTGGGCCAGCTGGCTGAGCACCCGGCTGCGCGCGTGGTGGCGCTCCAGCGGCGCGCGCACCGGCAGCGGCGCGCGCCTGCGGTGCGCCTTCGCGTGGCGCGGCCACGGTCATGGCGAGTTCGAAAAGGCCGTCCCAGGCATCGGGCGGCAGCGCATTGCGCCAGTCCGCGCGCGATTGACCCGAAAGCCCCTTGACCTGGCGGTCGAGGCGCGCCGCGAGCGCGAGTCCGCGCTCCAGCGTCGCTTCGCTCAACCGCGACAGCGCCGGCCCGATGAGCCGCTCGCGCGGCCCCCACACGCGGTTCTCGCGCAGCAGCATGGCGAGCGGCTTGCCCGCCGCCACGCCGCGCTTGATGCGCAACAGCGTGCGGATTTCCTCGACCACGGCCCACAGCACCAGCACCGACGCCTCGCCTTCGCCCTGCAGCCCGTCGAGCATGCGCGCGAGCCGGCCAACGTCGCCTGTGAGCATCGCTTCGTTGAGCTTGAATACGTCGTAGCGCGCGACGTTGAGCACGGCGTCGTGAATCTGCTCGAAGCTCAGCACGCCTTGCGGATAAAGCAGCCCAAGCTTCTGAATTTCCTGATGCGCCGCCAGCAGGTTGCCCTCCACACGCTCTGCCACGAATTGCAGCGCGCGCCGGCCGTCCTCGCCTGGCGCCACGCGCTGGCCTTGCAGCGCCAGACGCTGGCCGATCCAGTTCGGCAGTGCCGTGCGCTCGACGGGATCGATCTTCAGCGCGACGCCGCTATCAGCCAGCGCCGTGAACCATGCAGACTTCTGCGTGGCGGCGTCTAGGCGCGGCAGCGTGACGAGCATCAGCACGTCGGGATTCGAGGCAGCGGCGAGCGTCTTGAGCGCGTCCGCGCCTTCCTTGCCGGGCTTGCCCGACGGAATACGCAACTCCACCAGCTGGCGGTCGCCAAATAGCGACATCGACTGGCTCGCGCCGAGCAGCGAGCTCCAGTCGAAGCCGCGCTCGACGGTGAACACCGAGCGGTCGGTGAAGCCCGCCGCGCGCGCAGCCGCGCGGATGCGGTCGCACGCCTCCTGGGCGAGCAGGTGTTCGTCGCCATAGACGACGTACAGGCCGGCCAGCCCTCGCGCGAGGTGCGGTTCGAGTGCGTCGGGTCGCAGTTGCATGGCGCTCGGTCGAAGGTCGCTCAGTAGATGGAAACCGCGCGCATTACAGCGGCGGCGGCGGCAGCGGTGCGCGCGGCGCGACACCCGGCACGACCTGATCGGGCGTCGGGTTGATCGATTTCAGTACGGCGAGGCGCCGCATGAGCTGGTCGACGGCGTCGTTCTGCATGTCGGTGAATAGCAGATCGGCTTCCTGCGTCTTGGCGGTCGAGAACTGATCGCTGTACGTCATCGCGCGATTCAGCGAAATGGCGCTCGGCTGGATCAGCACGCTGCCATCCGGTCTCGTCAGCGTATAGTTCAGCGAATAGTTGACCTGATATTCCACGACTGCGCCGAGTGAATTGAGCGTGAGCGTGCTGAAGCTGCGCCCTTCGGATATGTGCAGCACGGCGTCGGCGTTGGCCACCGAGTCGACCACCACCGAGTCGCTGCCGCCTTCGACCATACGCGAGAGGCGCCCGACGAGCGGCGGCGGCGCGCCGACGACCGCGAGGCGCTTGAAGGCGAAGTTCTCCTCGCCGCGCAGCTGGAAGCCGCACGCTGAGAGGGCCAGCGCGCTGCCCGCCACGAGCGGGAACAACCTGAGAAACGATCTGCGAATCACATGGACTCCCTGGGTTCGCGACAGAGTCGCCAGTGTCGGCTGAGCGGCGCCGCGCGGTGCTTCACGTGCGACGCCGCTCACATGGCCTTGGTTTGCCTCGTTAGACCACGACGTTCACGAGGCGGCCCGGCACGACGATGATCTTCTTCGGTGCACGGCCTTCCGCGAACTTGACGAACATCTCGTGCGCAAGTGCAGCCGCCTCGATCGCGTCCTTCGGTGCGTCCTTGGCCACCGTCACGGCGCCGCGCACCTTGCCGTTCACCTGCAGCACGAGTTCGATTTCGGCCTGCTCCAGCGCCTTTTCGTCGACCTTCGGCCACGGTGCATCGAGCAGCGTGCCGTATTCATCGCCGTAGCCGAGCGCCTTCCAGAGTTCGAAGGCGATGTGCGGCACGACCGGGTACAGCACGCGCAGCAGCACGCCGAACGTTTCGCGCTGCACGCCCGCACCCGCACCCTTGGCGCCGTCGATGGCGTTGAGCATCTTCATCGCCGCCGATACGACGGTGTTGTACTGCAGGCGCTGATAGTCGAAGTCGGCCTGCTTGAGCACGCTATAGACTTCGCGGCGCAGCGCCTTTTCGACGTCCGTGAGCGCCGCCGCGTCGAACGAGGCACGCGACTGGATCGCTTCGGCGTTCGCGTGGCCAAAGGCCCACACGCGGCGCAGGAAGCGGCTCGCGCCTTCCACGCCCGCGCCCGACCATTCGAGCTGCTGCTCGGGGGGCGCCGCGAACATCGTGAACAGACGCGCCGTGTCTGCGCCGTACTGGTCGATCAGCACCTGCGGGTCGACGCCGTTGTTCTTCGACTTCGACATCTTCTCCACGCCGCCCAGCACCACGGCCTGGCCGTCGCTGTTGAGCGTCGCGCCGATCGGGCGGCCCTTGTCGTCGTGCGTGACGGTCACGTCGGCCGGGTTGTACCAGGTCTTCTTGCCCGCAGCGTCTTCGCGATAGAACGTTTCGTTGAGCACCATGCCCTGCGTGAGCAGGTTCTTCGCCGGCTCGCCGAACTTCACGAGGCCGAGGTCGCGCGAGACCTTCGCCCAGAAGCGCGAGTACAAGAGGTGAAGAATCGCGTGCTCGATGCCGCCGATGTACTGGTCCATCGGCATCCAGTAGTCGGTGCGCTCGTCGACCATGTTCACGGCATCCGGCGCAGCGTAGCGGTAGAAGTACCACGACGAGTCGACGAAGGTGTCCATCGTGTCGGTTTCGCGCTTCGCGTCGGCGCCGCAGGTCGGACACTTGCAGTTCAGGAAGGCTTCCGACTTCGCGAGCGGGTTGCCCGTGCCGTCCGGCACGAGGTCTTCCGGCAGCACGACCGGCAGGTCCTTTTCGGGCACCGGCACGTCGCCGCAGCTCGGGCAGTGGATGATCGGGATCGGCGTGCCCCAGTAGCGCTGGCGCGAAATGCCCCAGTCGCGCAGGCGCCACGTGACCTGCTTGTCGCCGAGGTCGAGCGCCTTGAGGTCGGCCGCGACGGCGTCCACGGCCGCCGTGTAGGCGAGGCCATCGTATTTGCCGCTGTTCACGCAAACGGCGCGTTCCTTGTCGCCGTACCATTCCTGCCAGCCGTCGAGCGAGTAGGTCTCGCCTTCTGCGGCGATGACCTGCTTGATCGGCAGGTTGTACTTCTGCGCGAACGCGAAATCGCGCTCGTCGTGGCCCGGCACGCCCATCACGGCGCCTTCGCCATAGCTCATCAGCACGTAGTTGCCGATCCACACCGGCACCTGCTCGTGCGTGAGCGGGTGCGTCACGGTAAAGCCCGTGGGCACGCCCTTCTTTTCCATCGTCGCGACGTCGGCTTCCGCCACGCCGCCGCGCTTGCATTCGTCGATGAACGCCTGCAACTCCGGCTTGCCTTGCGCGAGACGCGTGGCGAGCGGATGCTCGGCCGCGATCGCCGCAAAGGTCACGCCCATGATCGTGTCGGCGCGCGTGGTGAACACACGCAGCAGCTTCTTCTCGCCATCCAGCTCGTACGGGAAGCCGAAGTTCACACCGAAGCTCTTGCCGATCCAGTTCTGCTGCATGATCTTCACGCGCTCGGGCCAGCCGAGGCCGTCGAGGTCGTTCAGCAGTTCGTCGGCGTACTGCGTGATGCGCAGGTAGTACATCGGGATTTCGCGCTTTTCCACCAGCGCGCCCGAGCGCCAGCCACGCCCGTCGATCACCTGCTCGTTGGCGAGCACGGTCTGATCGACCGGGTCCCAGTTCACCGTGCCGGTCTTCTTGTAGGCGATGCCCTTCTCGAGCATCTTCAGGAAGAACCACTGGTTCCACTTGTAGTAGTCGGGCTTGCAGGTGGCGATTTCACGCGACCAGTCGATGGCGAGACCCATCGACTGCATCTGGCCCTTCATGTATTCGATGTTGTCGTACGTCCACCTGGCCGGCGGCACGCTGTTGGCCATCGCGGCGTTTTCGGCGGGCATGCCGAACGCGTCCCAGCCCATCGGCATCAACGTGTTGTAGCCGTTCATGCGCAGGTAACGGTACATCACGTCGTTGATCGTGTAGTTCCGCACGTGGCCCATGTGCAGCTTGCCCGACGGATACGGCAGCATCGAGACGCAGTAGAACTTGGGCTTGTCGGTCTTCTCGGCCGTCCGGTAAGCGTCGGTGGCGCGCCATTCGCCTTGCGCGGCGGATTCGACGTCGGAGGGAACGTATTTTTCGAGCATGGTGTGGATGGTGAACGCTGGAAACGGGCCGTTTCGGTGCCGGATGCACCGGGCCGGCCGTTCACGATACCGGCAGATTGCGGCGGTTTCGCTGGGCCCGTTTTTAAAGGAAACGTTGATTATACCGTTGACTGGCGCGCGCTCAGCGGCGTGCGCAGTGGCGTCTTCAGTGAGCGCCGGCGGGCGGCTCGGTCACGAAGCCTAAGCGCGTGAGACCGGCCTGCTGCGCGGCACCCATCACCTGCGCGATCACGTCGTAGCGCGTCTCGCGCGCGGCGCGCAGTTGCAGCTCGGGCTGCTGCGACTCGGGCTCTTTGCCCGCTACCGTGAAGCGCGCGCGCAGTTCGTCCAGCGTGATGGGCTGGGCGTTCCAGTAGAGCTTGCCGGCGGCGTCGATGGAAAGCGTGACGGTCTGCGCCGTTTGCTGCGCGGGCTCGGCGGCGACCTTCGGCAAATCGAGCCGGATCGCGTGTGAGAAGAGCGGCGCCGTGATGATGAAGATGACGAGCAGCACGAGCATGACGTCGATGAGCGGCGTCATGTTGATTTCCGACATCGGTGCCGTATCGCGCTTCTTTTCGAGTCCGCCGAATGCCATACGCGTTGCCTCCTACGACTCGGCGCGCGCGCCTTCGCGCATCGCGCCGTGCGCACCTTCGCGGCGCAGCGGCGCGCCTTCGGGCGCACAGGCATAGGCGTGCAGATCGTGGGCGAAGCCGTCGAGATCGTCGCAGAGCTGGCGCACGAGGCGACCCAGCACGTTGTAGGCGAGCACCGCAGGAATCGCGACGACGAGACCGAAGGCCGTCATGATGAGCGCCTCGCCCACCGGGCCGGCCACGTTCTCGATCATCGCCTGGCCGCTCGCGGCAATGCTGCCGAGCGCGTGGTAGATGCCCCAGACGGTGCCGAGCAGACCGACGAACGGCGCCGTGCTGCCCACCGAGGCGAGCAGGACCTGGCCGAATTCGAGGCGCCGCTGCGACGCCTGCAGCGCGCCGCGCAGCGCCCGCAGGACGCGCTCGCCGCGATCCACGCGCGCGAGCATCACGCCGGGCGCGTCGGCTTCCTCGGCGGCGAGCGCCGCCTGAGCCAGCGGCAGAAACACGCGCTCGCGGTCGACCGGACGCATGGCGGCAACGCCGTCCGCGAGCGTGCGCGCCTGCCAGAAGCGCGCAATGGCGCGTGGCCCCTGGCGCTTCGCGCGCAGCAGGATCCAGCTCTTGATGATGAGGAAACACCAGCTCGCGACCGACATGGCGAGCAATACCCACGCAACCGCGTGGGTGACCGCGTCGCCCGTCTGCAGATAGTGAATGACTCCGGAACTCGCTGCCATCGGACCTCGCTCACTGTCGGTCCGGCGCAGGCGCCGGACCGTAGGGGAAACGCTCAGCGCAGGCCGAGCACGTCCTGCATATCGTACAGGCCATGGGCCTTGTCCTGCAGAAAGCGCGCGGCGCGCACGCTGCCCTGCGCATAGGACAGGCGGCTCGAGGACTTGTGCGTAATCTCGATGCGCTCGCCAATGCCCGCGAACAGTACCGTATGATCGCCGACGATATCGCCGCCGCGAATCGCCGAAAACCCGATCGTCGAGGGGTCGCGCTCGCCCGTCACGCCTTCGCGGCCATAGACGGCGCATTCGTCGAGATTGCGGCCGAGTGCGTGCGCCACGGCCTCGCCCATCGCAAGCGCGGTGCCCGAGGGCGCATCGACCTTGTGGCGATGGTGCGCCTCGATGATCTCGATGTCGTAGCCGGTCTCGAAAAAGCGCGCCGCATATTCGAGCAGCTTGAGCGTGACGTTCACGCCCACGCTCATGTTGGCCGCGAACACGACGCCGATCTTCTGCGCGGCCGCGCCGAGCTGCGCCTTTTGCTGGGCGTCGAAGCCGGTCGTGCCGATCACCATCTTCACGCCGTGGCGCTGCGCCGCCTCGAGGTGCACGAGGGTGCCTTCGGGGCGCGTGAAGTCGATCAGGCAGTCGCTTTGCGCGAAGACCTGCTCGATGTCGTCGGTGATGCGCACGCCGGTGTCCTTGCCGAGGAACGCGCCGGCGTCCTGGCCGACGGCGGCCGAGCCCTTGCGCACGAGCGCGCCCGAGAGCGTGACGTCGGGCGAATTCAGGACGGTTTCGATGAGCATGCGGCCCATGCGGCCCGATGCCCCGGCGATTGCGATTTTCATGAGTCTTCCTGCCATTGTGTCGCGGGCCGCGGTGCCGGGTGCTACCAGGCGCCACGCAGCGCCGCCGCCAAAAAACGCGGCGGCCGGTGGTGGTGACACCCCGGCCGCCGGATCGAGGCGTGGCGCGCCTCGCGCACCACGCCCTGCTTGTGTTACCGGCTGGGTCAGCCGGGTCAGTTGCTCGGAGCCGCAGCAGCCCCCGAGGCCGGCACCGTGGGTGGCGCGGCGAGCGACGAATCCCGTGCGGGGCCTGACGGCGCCGCATTGGTATCGCCTGTGCCTTGCGCGCCGGCGGTCGGGCCAACCGGGTTGCTCGGCGGCACGCCCTGGATTTGCGGCTGCGGCTGACGATGCAGCTGAACCTGCGAGGGCATCGTGCCGACGTTCTGCGGCAGCGCCGACGACTGCGGATTGCCCGCGCGCACCGACGGCGTGAAGCCCGACGGGGTTTGCACGGCTTCCGTGGCGCGGTTCGCGGCGGCGGCCGCCTGTGCGTTGGCGTCCTGCGGCAGTGCGTTGGTCGCGGTGCCGAGTTCGGACGACGGCGTGCGCGCCGTGTCGCCAACCGTCGGGCCGGTCGCGCTCGAAGCCTGCCCGGTGGCGCCTGCTGCAGCCGCCACCGGCGCCGAAGCGCCCGAGGCCGGCGCGGCCGCGACGGCCTTCTTGCCGGTGCGGTCGCCGTCGATTTCGGCGAGCAGTTCGAGGTTCGAGGGCAGGTCTTCGCCACCCGACCAGCTCGCTACGCGGTCGCCTTCGAACAGCACGACGAAGTCACGCTGCTGGACCACGGCGGTCGAGCCGCGCTTGAAATAGAAGATGTAGTCCCAGCGATTCGCATGGAACATGTCGGTGAGGAGCGGCGTGCCGAGCAGCTGCTTGACCTCGGCGCGCGACATGCCCACCTTCATCTGCGCCGCGGCTTCCGCCGAGACAAAATTGCCTTGCACGATGGTAATGCGGTAAGGCGTAATGCTCTGGGCGACGCGCTGCGTCACGCTGTCGTATGTTTTACAGCCGGCGAGCGCCGCGAACGCGGCCGCAGCCAGCAGGGTGCACGCCAGGCGGCCGCCGTGCATGCGCCGGCCGATCGTTGTGAATTCTGGAATCATTTCCCTCACCGTGCGGGCTTTTCGCGAAGCCGCGCGTATTCTGTAGAAGATCGTTCGAAGTTCTGGCGAAAATGCCCGGAACGGCAAAAACGCATTAACATAACAACCTAGCATTGTACTCCAGGGACTTATCGTCATGACCAATCCAACCGATCTCAAGAACATCGGCCTCAAGGCGACGCTGCCTCGCCTCAAGATCCTGGAGATTTTTCAGCACAGCCCCGTGCGCCATCTGACCGCCGAAGACGTCTACCGGAACCTGTTGAACGAGGAGCTCGACATCGGCCTCGCCACGGTCTACCGGGTCCTCACCCAGTTCGAGCAGGCCGGGTTGCTCACGCGCAGCAACTTCGAATCGGGCAAGGCGGTGTTCGAGCTGAACGAGGGTAGTCACCACGACCACCTCGTGTGCCTCGACTGCGGCATCGTTGAAGAATTCTTCGACCCCGAAATCGAAAAGCGCCAGCAAATGATCGCCACGGAGCGCGGCTTCAAGCTCCAGGAGCACGCCCTCGCGCTCTACGGCGCATGCACGAAGGAAAACTGCCCGCACCGCAAGCACTGACCGCCGCTTGCGGCTTGCGGGCTGCAGAAAAGGAAACGCCACGGCAGATCTGCCGTGGCGTTTTCGTTTGGGGAGCCGGTATTTGCGAAAAACGGGTCGGACCTCAGGCGGGCACGAGTGCCGTGTCGGCTTGCGCGAGCCGCCAAGGCCGCGCGAGCGCGATCTCGTCGCAGTTCGGCTGCGTGCCGCCGCGATCGATCACGACGAAGTCACTCACGCGCCCGAACGCGAGCAACGGGTGATGCCAGACGCCTTTGGCGTAGTTGACGCCCTGCCCGCGCCCGGCCCAGAACGCCCGCAAGCCGGCCGGATCGAACTCGCCCGCGGGCGCGACCACCACCGCGTAGCCCGCTTCGCCGAGCGGCACGAACGCCTGACTGCCTAGCGGATGTCGCTCCATCATCGCAATCTCGACGGGCCACGTACGCGGCTGGGCGCGAAACACGCTGACGATGGGCCGGCCGCCCGCCTCGTTCACGTCGATGGCGGCGAGATCGTGAAAGCGCTCGGTCGTGCCGCCGTTGATCGGAAAATGGCGCGCGCCTTCGAGTTCGATGACGTCGCCGAACGGCGCGAACGCCTGTCGCGTCAAGGGTTCCATGTGCAGGATCTGCATCGCGGCTCCTCGCTTAAGCCGGTTCGCCCCACAAGCGCAGGCGCGAGACGCCGCCGTCCGGGAAGATGTTGAAACGCACGTGCGTGACCGGGCCGAGCGCCGCGATCCTGCTCTCGAACACGTGCTGCTTGTCCATTTCGAGCTTCTGCTCGGCGAGCAGTTCCGGCCAGAACATCGCCTGGGTGACGAGCGAGTCGTCGGTACCGCCCGTCACGGTCGCCGCCTGCAGCGAGCAGCGGTCCGGGTAGTTGCCCTTGAAGTGCGCCGTGTCCACTTCGACCTTGCGGATGATGCCGGGCCGCGCGAGCGCCACGATCGCCCAGTCGTTGCCCGGCTCCCGGCGGCGGCGCGTTTCCCAGCCGTCGCCCATGTTCACGCCGCGGCCGGGCATCAGGATCGTGGAAGCGAGCCCGAAGTGCTGGTTGTTGGCCGCGACCAGATAAGCGCCGTTTTCGATCGCCGCGAGATCGATGAGGCTGCCGCGCTCCACCGTGTTCCAGTCGCGCCGGGGCTGACCGTACACGCGCAGACGCGCGAGGCCGCCGTCGGGATAGAGATTCACGCGCAAATGCGTGAACGCGCGCGTATCGCTCACTTCGACGTAGTGGTGCTGGTTGCCCTGCAAGCTCGTCGCCGGGACGATGGTCTGCCAGTCGGCGTTGTCACTGGGGGTTTCGTCGTCGCCCAACTGCGCGTAGCACGCCTCGATCGAAGCCGCCGGCGGGAAGTTGCCCGTGAAGTGGCTCGTGTCGAGATCGAGGCCGTAAATCACGCCCGGGCGCGCGAGGCGCACGATGCAGAAGTCGTGGCCCGTCGTGCGCTTGCGGCGCGTTTCCCAGCCGTCCATCCACTTGCCGTGGTCGTCGTACTTGCCGGGGATGAAGACCGCGGGCTGCGGATCGAGCATGCGCTCCTTCGGCGCGAAGAACTCGTCGCTCGCGTGGAGCGCGCGGGCGCCCAGACGCGGATCGGCGAGGTTCATGTAGCGGCGCGTGAAGGCGGGGGCATTGGGGTCGAGAGTCGGAATGGCCATGATGGTGTCGTTCGCTTGGGTTGTTCAGTTGATCGAAGGAAAACGAATGCCGAGTGATGGTCAGGCGTGCGCGTGCTTGCCGCCGAGCGCACCGTTTTCGCCAAGCGCCGTATCTGCGTCGCTGTCGCCTGCCGGCACGTAGAGAAAGCCTTCGTCGAGGTTCAGCACACGCCAGGCGCGCGCCTTGTCGATGTCGTGCTCCCACACTGCGACCACCACCGTCGCGACGCAGTTGCCGATCAGGTTGGTGAGCGCGCGAGCGATGCCGACGAACCAGTCCACCGGCAGGATCAGCACGAGGCCGAGCACGGGAATCGCGGGAATGGCGGAGAGCGTGGCGGCGAGAATCACGATCGCCGAGCCGGGAATGCCGTGCGCGCCCTTCGAGGTAATGAGCGACACCAGCACGACCACGATGAGGTCGTGCATCGAGAGCGGCGTGTTGGTTGCCTGCGCGATGAAGATCACGGCGAGCGTGAGGTAGATCGAAAAGCCGTCGAGATTGAACGAGTAGCCCGTCGGGATAACGAGACCCACCGTGGAATCCTTCACGCCCATCCATTCGAGCTTGCGCATGATCTGCGGCAGCACGGCGTCGGACGAAGCGGTGCCGAGCACGATCGAGAGTTCTTCGCGCAGGTAGCGGATCAGCTTGAACACGTTGAAGCCCGCCAGCCGCATGACAATGCCGAGCACGACCGCAACGAACACGACGCAACTCGCGTAGAACACGATCACGAGCAGCCCGAGTTGCTTGAGCGAAGCGACGCCGTAGGTGCCGGTCGTGAACGCGATCGCGCCGAGCACGCCGAGCGGCGCGAGCTTGATGATGAAGCCCATCACGCGGAAGAAAACCTGCGAGAGTTCGTCGATGAGGCTGTTCACACGCTGCGCCTTCGGGCCGAGCAGCGAGAGCGCGCTGCCGAACAACACCGAGAAAACGAGGATTTGCAGGATGTCGCCCTTCGCGAAGGCGTCGAAGGCGGTGTCGGGAATGATCTTCAGCAGGAAGCCCGCGGTGTCCTTCAGGCTCCTGGCGTGCTCCGTGTAGGTCGCTAGCGAGGCCGCATCGAGCGAGTGCAGATCGACGTTCATGCCCGCGCCCGGACGCGTGACATACGCGAGCACGGCGCCGATCACGAGTGCGACGGTGGTCATCGCCTCGAAGTACACCACCGACTTCAGGCCGACGCGGCCCACCTTCTTCAGGTCGCCCGCGTGCGCCATGCCGCTTACGACCACACAGAACACGATCGGCCCGATCACCATCTTGATGAGCTTGAGAAAGCCGTCGCCGAACGGGCGCAGCGATTGAGCGAAATGCGGAAACACCGCGCCTACGACGATGCCTAGTACGAGGGCGATCACTACGCGGCCAAACAGCGAATTGAAGAACTTCGTCACGACTGTCTCCTACTGAGCAGGGGTGGAGCAAGCAACTGTTCTGACTGGTCTGACCAGCACTGTTATGGCGGATAGTAGGAAGCCGATATACCGGAGTCAAGGTTGGCAAGCGCGGTGTTTACCCTTGCGCGGTCTGACCAGTTTGCGGGCCGGAGCGCCACGCCTTGTCCCACGGCGCACGGGCGTTGACGCGATGCACCATGCGGGCGCTCCGGACGGGACTACAATACCGGTCAGACCACGCGAAAGCTGCCCGCGCCATCCGATGAAGAACGTTCCGCACACCGTCACCGACGCCGCCATCGCCACGATCCGCGAACGGATCGAGGGCGGCCTGTATCCGGTCGGCAGCCTGCTGCCCGCGCAGCGGCAGCTTTCCGAGGAACTGGCGATCAGCCGCGCGTCGTTGCGCGAAGCGCTCTCGACGCTCGAAGCGCTCGGCATGCTGTCGATCCGCGCGGGCAAGGGTGTGTATGTGACGAGCGCGCAGGCCACCAACGCTCACCCGTGGCGTTTCGCCGATCAGTCGTCGCTGCCCGACACCTACCAGATGCGCTACGCGCTCGAAGGCTTCGCCGCGCGCATGGCGGCGCTCGCCATCGGCGACGCCGACGTGGCGTGGCTCGAAGCGAACACCGAGGCGCTGCACAGCGCCCTCGCCTGCGACGAACTCGACGAAGCCGCGCAGCTCGACTTCGAGTTCCACATGCGTATCGTCAATCTCGCGGGCAATGCGGCGATCGAATCGATCCTGCGCAGCAGCGCCGACATCATGAAAGAGAGCCAGCGCATGCCGTTCTACCGGCGCGAGCGCGTGCTCTCCACGCATCGCGAACACGGCCTGATCGTGGCGGCGCTGAAGGCGCGCGACTCGGCGGCGGCCGGCGAGGCGATCGAGGCGCACATCGCCAATGCGGCACAGCGCGCGGGCGTGTACTTCCCCACGCCGCCCGCGTTCGCTGCCGCCTCCCAGAGCGCCATCGAAAAATAAGGACAAAAAAAATCTATGGTCACCCCCGTTTTTGCAACCTTGATCGTTGACGTTGTGGTTGGCTTGCCTAAATCTATCCGGCGTCGTTGTGGGGATCACTCCCCGCGCCACGATGAGAGTCGCGCCTGATGGTCCTTAAAACCGCCGCGGCTTCGAGAGCCGATTTTTTTAACAGGTTGTCCGTCAGGCCGGTATGCCGTTCACGTCATCAAAGTTCAGCGGTCGCAAAACCAGGTGGGGGACTGCGGTAAAGCGTGGTTGGGGATCGGGCGCTCAGGCCGGCGCGTTGAGGCCCGGTCGCGCATCGAACGTGCCGTGGCGAGTCGCCAGTGCCCAGGCGGTGCGCGCCAGCTTGTTCGCCAGCGCGCAGGCCACGACGTTCGAGTGTCGGCGCGTGAGCATGGCGCGCACCCACTCGGCGAGCCGGCCACTCTGCCGATGGAGCTGCTGCATGTAGACGCGGGCGCACTGCACCAACAGGCGCCGGATGTTCTTGTCACCCCTCTTGCTGATGCCCAGCAGGTTCGCCCTGCCGCCCGTGCTGTATTGGCGCGGCACCAGTCCGATCGACGCGGCAAAGTCGCGGCTGCAGCCGTATTGCTTGCCGTCCCCCATTTCGGCGGAGAGCACGCTCGCCGTGATCGGACCCACGCCGGGGATCGTCAGCAAGCGCTGGCCGAGATCGTCGTCGGCGAGCTGGCGCGCCATCTCCTTGTCGATCTCGGCGATCTCCTCACTGAGGTACTTGAAGTGCGCATGCAGGCGCTCGAGGATCTCGATCAGGCGCGGCGGCAGCGTGTGCTCGGCCAGCACGGCCGGCAGTCGCTTGATGACGGATTGCCCGACCGGCAGGCTGATGCCGAACTCAAGTAGAAAGCCGTGGATTTGGTTAACGGCCTTCGTGCGGTCACGAATCAACGAATCGCGCACACGGTGCAGTGCCGAGAGCATTTGCTGCGATTCAGTCTTCGGAGTAACGAACCGCATGGCCGGGCGCGACGCGGCCTCGCAGATCGCTTCGGCGTCCACGAAGTCATTCTTGTTACCCTTGACGAACGGCCGCACGAACTGCGGCGAGATCAGTTTGACCTGATGCCCGAAGCCCGCTAGCTTGCGGGCCAGGTGATGGGCGCCAGCGCACGCCTCCATGACCACCGTGCAGGCGTGAAACGCGGCGAAAAACTCAATCAGCTGCTTGCGCCCCACCTTCTTGCGAAACACGGCCTGGCCGTGCCGGTCCTGGCCGTGAAGGTGAAAGGAGTGCTTGCCCAGATCGATTCCAACCAGCGTCACATCCTGCATGATGGCCTCTCCAGAAAAGAAAACACCCTACAGCGTAACCCGCGTGTAGGGTGGGGGTGACCATCTTGTATCTTTCTGCTCACGGACGGCGGTCATGCAGCCTGATAACCATCATGGGCCTGAAAGCCCGTTAATGAGCATTCGGCGTATGACCGCTACCGTTCTTCGATAAGCCCGAACAGTTGCTTGA